>JBEKXM010000075.1:0-11731 GCA_049512115.1 Tepidisphaeraceae bacterium
CCGGGCGCCGTCGGCGGTGCGGGATTACATCGAAAGGCAACTGAACATTCGGGGATTCGGAAGCTCGATGCTGGGGACGTATCAGAATCTCTCGCCGGAGGAGATCCTGAAAGACAAGCACGTGGCGATCGTGGTGGTGGAGGGCCGGATTCCGGTGGGGGCGCGAATGGGGCAGAGCTTCGACGTGATCGTGCGCGCGATGGAGCGGAACAATACCAAGAGTTTGGCGCATGGCGATTTGTACGAGACGGACTTGAGCGACATCGGACTGATGGAGCCGCAGTCGATCGGGGTGCGGCAGCAGGCGTACGCGCCGGGGGGGCCGGTGTTTGTGAATCCGGCGTACGCGCTGAGCGAAGGCGCCAGCACGCAGCCGGGGTCGGCGGCGTCGTTGCGGACGGGGACGGTTTTGAACGGCGGGGTTTGCCGGTTTGACCGTCCGATCAATTTGCAGATTCGGCGGCCGCAGGCGAGCACGGCGCGGTTGATCGAGCAGGTGATCACGGATCGCTGGGAATCGCCGACGCAGATGACGGGGTGGATTCACAACAACGAGGACGCGGTGGTCGCCAAGGCGGAGAACGAGGGACTGGTGGAGGCGTTCGTTCCGCCGCAATACAAGGGGAATTGGAAGCATTTTCTGGGGGTGGTATCGCATTTGTATTTGAATCAATCGCCGGAGTTTCAGGCGAGGAAGGCTCGGGAACTGGTGGGACTGGCGAAGGAGCCGGGCGCGCCGCTGGCGGATATTTCGTTGTGTTGGGAGGCGATGGGAGACCAAGAGTTGCCGGTGTTCGAGCCGCTGATCGCCGATGCGAATCCTGACGCGGCGTTCGCGGCGGCGCGGGCGGGGGCGTATCTGGGCAGTGCGCCCGCGCGGCAGGCGCTGGTGCGGATGGCGGTGGATCCGGCGCAGCATAACCAACTGGACGCGGTGCGGATCCTGGGCGAATTGCCGGATTCACCGGAAGTCGATAGTGCCATCGCGGAGTTGCTCGATTCGGACCGGGCGGACGTGCGCATCGAGGCGTATCGGCTGCTGGTGGCGAATTCGGATTTGCGGAGCGCGTCGAAGGAGAATGAGGATTCGGGAGTTTCACGGCACTATAGGGTGTTGAGCTATGACGTGAACCATCGGTTTATGCTGGACATCGTTCCGAGCGCGGGGCCGCCGATGGTTTATGCGGCCAGCACGGGGGTGCCGCGGATCGCGTTGATCGGGCATCAGCTTTCGCTGCGGACGCCGCTGACGTTTACGGCGATGGACGCGCGGCTGAGCCTTACGTCGAGCGACGGGACGAAGCTGCTGACGATGTTTTATCGGGATCCGTTGTCGCACGATCCGGCGAAGGCCCAGACGCACAACGATTTACCGGAGATTCTGGCGCGGCTGGGCGGCGAGGGTCCGGCGGATGCGCAGCAGCGATTTGATTTCAGCTTCGGGGACGTCGTGGCGATCGCGCAACAATTGGTGTCGCAGCACAACGTGTACGGAACGAGCGTGGCCGACAACAGTCAGCGCGAATGCCTCTTCGAGCTGGAGCATCCGAGCGTGGAGGCGGACGATTGGACGAGCATTCCGACCGAGAATCGGGAAGGGCGTCCGCAAGGTGAGGGAAGCGTCCTGGCGGGGCAGGGAAACTGAGTCATGCCAATTGCCAATTGCCCATTTCCTATTTCCTATTGGAAGAGGGGAGTTCGTAATTGTCTCCTCTTCCAATGGGAAATAGGCAATAGGCAATTGGCAATTGAACCGGGATCGGATAGGATTTCATTCGAAGCGGCGAGGCCCGCGGCGACGCCGTGGGTTTCCAGGGCCAGGGATTTGGCCGCCGCCGATTTGGTCATGGAGGATCGCGACCGATGCGCCTGAAAAAGCTAATCCTTCACGGTTTCAAGAGCTTTGCCGATCGGACTGAATTCGTGTTCGACAGGCCGATCATCGGCATCGTCGGGCCGAACGGGTGCGGGAAATCCAACGTCGTCGATGGGTTTAAGTGGGTGCTGGGCGAGCAATCTGCCAAGAGCCTGCGCGGCGATGCGATGATGGACGTGATTTTCAACGGGTCGTCCACGCGGAAGGCGGCGGGGATGGCGGAAGTGGTGCTGGTGTTTGACAACCCGCTGGGGCCGGAGGGGAAGCGGGCGTTCAACGTCGAAACGGACGAGGTGTCGGTGGGACGCCGGCTGTTTCGCGACGGGACCAGCGAATACCAGGTCAATAATTCATCGACGCGATTGAAGGACGTGCGCGAACTGTTCCTGGATACGGGGATCGGGGTGGATGCCTACAGCGTCATCGAGCAGGGCCGCGTCGCGGCCATGCTGGAGGCCAATCCGGAAGAACGCAGATTGATTTTCGAGGAGGCGGCGGGAATTTCCAAGTTCAAGGCGCGCAAGAAGGAATCGCAGCGGAAGCTGGAGAGGGTGGACCAGAACCTGCTTCGCGTCAACGACATCGTCCAGGAAGTGGAAAAGCGCCTGCGGAGCGTCAAAGTTCAGGCGGGCAGGGCCAGGACTTTCCAGGAGCATTCGACGAAGCTGGCGGAATTGCGGCTGAGCTACAGCCTCCAGGAATATCACCTGCATAGCCAATCACAGAAGGAATTGGAGGCCTCGCGCCAGGAGACGCAGTTCCGGCTGGACGACTTGAGCGGCGATCTGGCATCAGCGCAGAACGGGCTGGCGGAAAAGAAAGAGACGTTCGAGAGCCTGTCGCAGGTCCGGCAACGGCTGGAATATCAACTCGTGCAGGCGCGGTCGCAGATTCAGTCGGCAAAGCAGCGGCAGCAGTACGCGATCCAGCAACTGGACCAGATCGCCGAGCAATTGTCCGGCTTCGATCGCGATAAATCGGAAATCGAAGTGAAATTGGCGGAGGTGGGGCAGTCGCTGGCGGCCGATGCGCTGGGGCTGGCGTCGCTCACGGCGGAACTGGAAAAGCAGCGCGAGCTGATCGAACTTCGGCAGAAGGAATTCGGCGAGGGGCAACTGCAACTGAACTCGGCGGGGTCGCAGATCGAGAGGCAGAAGTCGGCGATCCTGGATGCGATGCGGAAGCTGGCGGGGATTGGGAGCCGGTTGGGCGCGATCGACATCGAGCGGAAGAACGCGTCGGCGCAGGAATCGCGGCTGGGACAGCGGACGGCGCAGGTGCGCCAGGAACTTCAAGCGCTGCAAACGGCCAGCGAGGAACTGGCGGGGAAAATGCGCCAAGCCGCGGAGCGGATCGCCGGCCAGCAGGCGGAATTGGAAGCAAAACGCGCCAGCGCGACGGAGCTGGGAAAACAAATCGAACAAGTCGGCGAGCGATTGGGAGCGGCCAAGGAGCATCGGTCCGGTCTGATCTCGCGGCAGAAATTGCTGGCCGACCTGGAGGCCAAGCGCGAGGGAGTCAGCGAAGGAGTCAAATCCGTGCTGCGGCGGAGGGAGACGGATTTTCCGTTCATCCGCGGACTGGTGGCGGACGTGTTGCGCGTGGACGTGGAGCATGCGCCGATCATCGAGGCGGCGCTGGATGGACGGGATCAATTCCTGGTTACTGACGATTCCAACGGCGTACTGGCCGCGCGCGAGACGCTGGAAGAGCTGGAAGGACGGGTGAACGTTCTGTGCTCGGATCGGCTGGAGGAGGCCGGGGACAATTACGATTGGAACGTGCATCCGCATGGGGTTCGGCTGGCGATCGATCTGGTGAGATTCGAGCCGGGCGATGCGGCGATCGCGCGGCATCTGCTGGGTCGGACGATCGTCGTGGATGATCTGGACGTTGCGCGGGAATTGTCGTGGGCGGGGCCGGCGGGGTATCGGTACGTGACGATGGATGGGGAAGTGTTGGAGGCGGATGGGGTCGTGCGCGCGGGGCCGCTGACGGCGGCGATGGGACTGCTTTCGCGAAGGTCGGAATTGGAAGTGCTGGGCCAGCAGATCGCGGAAGTGGATGGAAGAATCGAGCGGCTGGGCCGGGAATTGGCCGAGGGGAATTCGCAGGTGCGCTCGCTGGAAGAGGACATCTCGTCGCTGCGGAACGCGGTGTATCAATCCAATACGGCGAAAGTGGAGTTGAGCGGCGCGGCGGCGCAGAACGCGGACCGGCAAAATGCGCTGCGGCGCGAATTGCCCATCCTGGATCGGGAGATCGAGACGCTGGCGGCGCAGGGCCGACGGCTGGAGGAAGATCAGAATGCGCTGATGACGCAGCGCGGACAACTAGAATCTGAGCAGTCGGCGGCGAGCGCGGCGGTGGAACGGCTGACCCAGGAGCAGGCAGCAATCGCCGAGCGATTGAGCGCCCTGGGCGAAGAGTTGACCGGGCTGCGCGTCCACCTCGGACAAGTGGAAGAGAAACAGCTTTCGATGCGGCAGGCGGTGCAGCGGCAGACGGCGGCACAAGCGGAACTGAAACAGCAGATGGAGCGGGTGGAACGCGCCGCGGCGGCGGTGGCGGCGCGCCGCCAGGACGTGCAGCGCCAGCGCCAGGCGGCGGCGCATGAGGAGGAAACCCTCACCCAAAGCGTCGCGGCCGACGAGGCGAAATCAACCGAATTGGCCCGGCAAATTGAAGAAGCGGGGACGCGGGTCGGCGAGCTTTCGGCGAAGGTGGAAAAGGCGCGCCAGGAGCGCGAAAACGTCGAGCAGGAAATGCACGACTTGGAGTTGAAGGCCGGCGAAGTGCGCGTGCGGATCGAAACGCTCGTGCAACGCACCAGGGAGGAATCGCAACTGGATTTGCCGGTGCGATATGCGGAATTGACAGCCGATGGGAAGCAGTACGATCCCGGCCAAATGGATTGGAACGCGGTGGCCGAGCAGATCAAGGAGCTGCGCGAAAAGATTCAACGGCTTGGAAACGTCAACGTCGAGTCCATCGGCGAGTTGGACGAACTGGAAACACGCCGGCAGTTTTTGCAGACTCAGACGGACGATCTGATATCGTCCAAGGCGCAGCTCGAGCAGTTGATCAATGAGATCAACGCGGAGAGCGGCATCCGGTTCGAGCAGACGTTCAACGCCGTGCGCGAGCATTTCCAGGGAATGTTCCGCAAGCTGTTCGGCGGCGGGAAGGCGGATATCTATCTGGAGACGGAATTGGATCCGCCGAAGAATGCGCCCGTGCAACTGGACGACGCGGGGCAGCCGATCCCGCTTCAGAAGATCAAGGTGGACGTGCTGGACGCGGGGATCGAGATCGTGGCGCGTCCACCGGGCAAGCAGCCGGTGAGCATCAGCCAGCTTTCCGGCGGCGAAAAGACGATGACGTGCGTGGCGTTGCTCATGAGCATTTTCAAATCGAAGCCCAGCCCGTTCTGCATTCTGGACGAAGTGGATGCCGCCCTGGACGAGGCGAACAACCAGCGGTTCAACATGATCGTTCAGGAATTTTTGGATCAGAGCCAGTTCATCATCATCACGCACAGCAAGCGGACGATGGAGATCGCGGATTTGATGTACGGCGTGACGATGCAGGAGCAGGGCGTGAGCAAGCGGGTTTCCGTCAAGTTTGATCAGATTGATTCACAGGGGCAGATCAGCGAACACGCGGCGGCGTGAATCTCAAAACCACGCCGTTTCACCGCTCCATCGGTTATCCTGAAATGCGTTACCGCGAAGAAGCGAAGCAGCGAAGTTGCGCGAAGAATTGTGCGACAAATCTATTTGAATCCCTTCGCGCAACTTCGCTGCTTCGCGCCTTCGCGGTAAAGGTTTTTGGTTGCGGCCAATCCGCGCTGCGTGCATCTGATTTCCATCTGTGGCAAAAATGAATTTCATTTCTCCGGCTCCGGCCGGGCGTCGACCAATGAGCCGAATTTGCGGACTTGGGGCCAGATGAAGGTCGTCAGGCCGACGACGATCAATGTGCCGATGCCGCCGCCGACGACGGAGATTACCGGGCCGAAAAAGCGGGCGGTGAGGCCGCTTTCGAAGCCGCCCAGTTCGTTGCTGGCGCCGACGAAAATGTTGTTCACGGCGGAGACCCGGCCACGCATGGAATCCGGGGTGAGGACCTGGACGAGCGTGTGGCGGACGACGACCGATACGTTGTCGAAAACGCCGGTGAGGAAGAGCATGGCGATGGAGAGCCAGAAGTTGCCGGAGAGTCCGAAGACGATGGTTGCCAAGCCGTAGCAGAAGACGGCGATGAGCATGGCCCGGCCGGCGCGTTTCAGGGGTGGGAGATGGGCCATGAGGATCGCGCCGGAAAGCGCGCCCAGTGCGGGGGAGGCGCGGAGCCAGCCGTAGCCGCGTGCGCCGACGCCGAGGATTTTCGTGGCGAAGATGGGCAGGATATAGGTTGCCCCGCCGAGCAGGACGGCGAAAAGATCGAGACTGATGATGGCGAGGATGATCTGGTTGTCGATGACGTAGCGGACGCCGGCGGCGAGGCTTTTCAGGGTGGCGGGCTCCAGACGCGCGGGAGTCGGGCGTTTGCGGATGGGGATAATAGTAGCGATGAAAACGATTCCGCACAGGGCGGTGACGAAATAGGGAATGGTGTGGTTCCAGGCGATGAGGATTCCACCGAGCGCGGGTCCGGCCATGGCGGCGGATTCGAAGCCGCTGGTGTTCCAGGCGATGGCGTTGGCCAGAATGTGGGTGGGCAGGAGCGAGGGAACGAGGGCGGTGCGTGCGGGCCAGCCGATGGCCTTTCCAACCGCGGCCATGAAAACGATGGAATAGATCGCCCAGATCGGGCCGGCGAAAATGGAGAGGATTCCCAGGCCGACGGCGCAGGAGGTGGAGAGGATCTGCATGGTGACCATGATGCGTCGGCGGTCGAAGCGGTCGGCGATGTGGCCGGCGGGCAGGGCCAGGAGAATGATGGGCGCGGCACTGACGAGGCCGACCCAGCCGAGGGCCATCGCGCTCTTGGTGCGTTGATACAAATCCCAGGCGACGGCGACTTCAAGAATCTGGCTTCCGATCACGGAGAAGACCCAGCCCACCATGTAAAGCCGGAAATCGCGGAATCGCAGGGCGGCATAAGGATCATGCGGGGCGGCGGGGTGTTGATCGAGGACCTCGGACGGCGGAGCGGCCGCGGAGGCAGGCCGCTGGTCGTCGGGCGGCTCGTAGGCCAAGATCGTTGGTTTGTGCGGATCGGGCATAACGGAATGGGGAATAGTGGCGATTGGCCCGATTTTGGCAAGTGGAACAAAAAAGAGGTCATAAGCCATTTACGACGAGGCGAAATTTTGGCCTGCTATTAGCGAGAATGGTGAAAAAGCCTTATGACCCCTTTTTTGCCGCAGCGCAGCTATTGGCGTTATCCGTGACTTCTCCCGACCTATGCGGTAAAACGCGGGGCAGAAAGGATTCGATATGCGCCGGCATACGCGCCGCGCTTTCCTGGGGCAACTCGCCGCGGCCACAATCGCAGCCGCGATTCCCGGCACACTTCGGGGGCAAATCGGCCCGGCGCCCGCGGGGCGCAGGCCCAACGTCCTGTTCATCATGTCCGACGACATGCGGGTCGAACTGGGGTGCTACGGCTCCATGTTCAACGCCCAAACGCCGAACCTGGACGCTCTGGCCAAAGCCGGCGTGCGGTTCGATCGGAATTATTGCCAGTTTCCGCTGTGCAACCCGTCGCGGGCATCGCTGCTCACGGGGAGAAACCCGACGAAGACGAGCGTTTTGGGGAATCGCACGAATTTTCGCGTGGCACATCCGAACTGGACAACGTTGCCGCAGGTGTTCATGCAAAACGGCTACGTCACAGTGCGGGCGGGGAAGATTTATCACGGCGGGATTGACGACGCCAAATCATGGAGCGCAACCAGCGACAAGGGGGGCGCGACGGACGACGGCAGTGGTGCTGCGGTCGGGAAGACGATGGTGGTTCCGCGCGAGCGGATTCCGATGCCGGACGGGGTTTTGCCGCCGCTGCCGGCGGACACCGGTCGCGCGGCCTATTCCGATCGGATCGTCGTTCTGGACGGCAATGGGGAGACCCATGGCGATTATCTCACGGCCGAGCGGACGATTGCGAATCTGCGGAGATACAAAGACCGGCCATTTTTCATTGCATGCGGATTTGTCAAGCCGCACAGTCCGCCGACCGCGCCGGCGAGATTTTTCGATTGGTATGACGCGGAGAAGATTCAATTGACGCCGGATTTCGCGGCGTGGCCGACGGTGCCGCCGGGATTCCCCAGCGCCGCCATCCGCAAGCGCAACGCCGACCTATTCATCGGCCGCGGCGCGGGCAAGGCCGAGGCCAGGCAGGTCATCCGGGCATATCTCGCCTCGATTTCGTGGACGGACTGGAACGTCGGGCGGGTGCTGGCTGAGTTGGACCGGCTCGGCTTGCGGGACAACACCATCGTCGTGTTTGTCGCCGACCACGGCTATCAGCTTGGCGAAAAAGGCAAATGGTCCAAGGCCGGCTCGCTGTTTGAAATGGGCACGCGCGTCCCCCTGATCATCCACGCGCCCAACGTCAACGGGAACGGCCAGGCCTGCACGCGGATTGTCCAATCGCTGGATATCTATGCCACGCTCGTGGAACTCTGCGGCCTCTCGCTGCCTCCCGGCAACGAGGGGAGTAGTCTCATGCCTCTGCTCGACAAACCCGACGCCGATTGGAGAGAGCCCGCGTATTCTGTTTGGAGCGAGGACGGCATAACCCTGCACGGGGTGGCCGTCCGGACCGAGGAATACCGCTACGCGGAGTTCGGCCCCAATGGCGAGCGCGGCGCCATGCTGTTTGATCCCAAGGCCGACCCCCTGGAAATGAAGAATCTTGCCGAGGATCCCAAGTTCGCGGGGGTCCGCACGGAGCTGGCGACTCTTACCAGGAAATATGCCGCCACTCTCTGAAAATGCGCGAAGAAGCTTTTTCAGAAGCCCGGCCGCGAGAGAGAATCCCCACGGCGGCGCCGTGGGCGTTCAGGGGGAACTCTAATACGCCCGCATGCCGAAATATCCCTGATAGTACGGATCGATACCGGACAAGTAGACGTTGTTCCCGGAAATGCTTTGCCAATCGAGGTTCAACTTATCAGCCCGCGTGATCTGGGCGCCGCGCAGATAACCTTCCGCCCCGGCCTTGCTGGCACGGGCGGTTTCCATCTGCTGGCGGGCAGCGACGACTTCGGGCTGATGGTAAAGCTGCGATTCGAATTGCTTTTCCTTCAAGAAGAGCGTTTCGTGGGCGGACACCAATCTCATCCGGGCATCCTGGACGGCCGAATCGTTGGACAGCGCGGCAGCTTCCAAACGCGTGGCCATCGAGCTGTAACGCATGCGTTCCGCCGCCACGACGTTTCGCAGGCCGGTGCCGATTCCCGTCGATTTTAATGCGATCTGCTCTTCGGTCCGTTTTTCCAGCAGGTCCTTGTATTGCGGATCGCTCCACAGCCGGGAGATGACGGAATCGACGGCGGCGTCGTAGGCGCGCTGGGCGGCGTCGTAGTCATTCCTGGCGGCCATGTATTCGGCGGAGAATTGGAAGTCCTGCCGCGCCCGCTCAAGCAGGATTTGCAATCCCATCCAGCGGTTATCAAATTCCGCCTTGGCAAAAGCCGCCTGACCCATCGCCGGGGAGATATCGTATACCTGAGCCTGCTGTTGCTGCGGCCCCGTTGGCGCCCCGGCCGGATAGACCGGTCCAAAGCCTACCCCATGCCAGGGCATATAGCCGTTGTTGCCGGGCGGCTGGCGCATATCACCCAGGGCGCTTGCGGCGCCAACCGTCAAAAGACCCAGAAAAACCGTGGCGGTAAGAGATCGGCCGATCATAGGGAGCCTCCAAATATCATAAGCGTCGCCCGGAACGGGTTTCCGCAATATAATACCGATAATAGTCCTGCCGGCCCGCGAGATTCCACGGGCCGCTTGACGGCGGGACAATCGCGGCTGATATTGGATCGGCTAAGATGGACGAACATTGCATGAAAAACGCCCGGCACGTGATCGCGGTGACGCTGATGGCGACGGCGATTTGTGCCGATCGCGCCCTGCCAGCCGCGCCCGCCGAGCCGCAGGCTTCGCATTTGGCCGGGCGGTTTATCCAGCGGCTGAGCGTCAATCTCCGTCGGGTCGTACCGGCGACGTGCCTGTATCAGCCGCGGAGATTCGGACTCCCGCCAGCCCAAGTTTCCAATCCGCGGCCGGATGCTCTGATCGCCGATCTGGTTCCGCCGCGGCTTTCGCCCTTCCAGTTCCGGCTTCCTCCCCCCAGCGCCTGATTCCCATCGCTTGCTTTCATCGGTTTTTCGCGATTACCGCCGTACTCTTTGGATGAGAGGCGCTCCATGGCAGTCAATGTTTCCAAGCTGATGACCACGGTCTTCGGAAGCCGCAACGAGCGGATGCTGAGGCGTTACCAGAAAGTGGTCGATCAGATCAATTTGCTGGAACCGGGAATTCGGGCCCAGACCGATGTCCAGCTCCGCGAGCGGACGCAGGAACTTCGCAGGCAGCTCACGAGCGGCAAAATCCGCTCGGCGGAAGTCATGCCCGAAGCGTTTGCCATCATTCGTGAGTCGATGGACCGCAATATCGGCATCCGCTCGATCTTCGACCCGGACAATAATTTCGACCCCGACCAATTCGACGACGAGATGCTGGAAGCTTACGACAGCGTGCAACGCTCGCTGATCAGCACGGGAGTCTCCTGGCGTCAAGCGCCCCTTCCGCCGAAGATTTACGACGGGGTCCGCAAGCTGTATCCGGAGAGCCGCCCGCCGTTCCGCGCACGTTGCTTCGACGTGCAGATGATCGGGGGCCTGGTCCTGTACGAGGGGAAGATCGCGGAGATGGCGACGGGCGAGGGAAAGACGTTCGTGGCGCCGCTGGCGTGTTTCATGCGCGTCCTGGAGGGGCATCATTGCCACGTGGTGACGGTCAACGACTACCTGGTCCGCCGCGATGCCAACTGGATTCGTCCGGCATTTGAAATCCTGGGACTGACGGTTGGCTTCATCCAGTCGGACCTGGAGCCGGGCGGCGAGACGCGGCGGGCGGCGTATGAATGCGACATCACCTACGGGACGAACAGCGAATTCGGGTTTGATTTTCTGCGCGACAACATGAAGACCAGCGCCGCCCAGCAGGTGCAGGGCCCGCTGCAATTCGTGATCGTGGACGAGGTGGATTCGATCCTGATCGACGAGGCGCGCACGCCGCTGATTATCAGCGGCGCCGCGCACGACGACGCGGCGAAATATCGCGCCGCGGACGTGGTGGCGCGCAAGGTGATGGAACTGCACAAGCCGTACGGCGCCGCTGAAGCCGCCGAGGATGCCGCCAAGCGCGCCGTCAAGGCCGCCGAGGGGGATGAGGACAAGGCCAAGAATTCCGCGGAAAAGGAGCAGGCCCGCGCGCGCCAGGAGCAATCCAAGCGCCAACTTGAGGAGGCCACGCGCCGCAAGGAAGGGCTTACCCAGTACTACGAGGTGGAGCTGGATCGAAAGAGCGTGCACCTGACGCACGAAGGCATTGCCGCCGCCCAGGACGCCGCCGGGGTGGGATCGTTTTACGTCGGCAACAACATGGAATGGCCGCACCTCATGGAGCAGTCCATGCGCGCCCACGTCGTTTACGAGCGCGACAAGGATTACGTGGTGGAGCGCGGCGCCAAGGGGGTCATGGAAGTCGTCATCGTGGATGAATACACGGGCCGCAAAATGATCGGCCGGCAATGGTCGGACGGGTTGCACCAGGCGGTCGAAGCCAAGGAAAAGGTGGCGATCAAGGAGGAAACGCAGACGCTGGCGACGATCACGCT
>JBEKXM010000076.1:0-11718 GCA_049512115.1 Tepidisphaeraceae bacterium
TGCGTCGTCACGAACGCTCGACGGGTCGTTTAGACCCAGCTCTCGCATTCGTTCCTAGCATCTGGGCCGATTCCGTGCCGTCGCGGGGCATGGGAAAGTGCATAACACGCTCTAGTGTTCCCCAGGGAACATCGATGGTTTCTCCGGTCAGCGTCTCGGCGTACGCGCTTCCCTTACGTCGTTGGTGTTCCACATTCGGCGGTGTAATGTTTCAACCTATGTCCCGCTCCAAAATAGCGGCATTCGGATTACTCACGGCGATCATTATATTTTTCGCGGCACTACCGGTGAAGGCAGTCGCGGACAAAGAACTTGATGCGACAACCGTCGGTGTGGTCGGCGACGGCGCGACGCTGAACACGGCCTCCATTCAGAAAGCGATCGATAACTGCGCTGCCGCTGGCGGTGGGACGATTCGCTTTCCGACGGGCCGCTATCTTACCGGCACGATCCAGATCAAAAGCAATGTCACGTTGCGATTGGAGGATCGCGCGGTATTGCTCGGCAGTACGGACGCGGCTGATTACCGCAACCTCGATCCCTTTATCGATGGCAGCGGCAACCCGATGGGCCACGCGCTGATTGTCGCCGTGGCTGCCGACCATGTGGGCATCGAGGGGCGCGGGACCGTGGACGGAGAAGGCGCGAAGTTGGCCGCCAGGCAAAAGCCGTATGTCATGCGGCCATTTCTATTGCGCTGGGTGCGCTGCTCCAACGTCACAGTGCGAGATGTCCATCTCACCAATCCGGGCGCATGGACATTAAATTTCTTTCAGTCCAAGGGCGTCGTCATCGAGGACGTGACCATTCGTTCCCGCGACCAGAAGCTGCGGAACAACGACGGCATCAACATTGACTGCAGCGAGAATGTGCGCGTGCAGAACTGCGACGTGATCAGCGGGGACGACGCCCTGGTCATCAAATCGACCAGCGCTACTCGGCCGAGCCGAGACATCGTTGCCAGCGATTGCAAGCTCTCAAGCCGAACCAACGCCATCAAGCTCGGCACGGAATCGATTGGCGGCTTCGACGATATCTCCGTCTTGGACTGCCAGGTCAGCAACACCGCCATGGCCGGCATCGCCCTTTACGAAGTGGATGGTGGCGACTTACACCATGTAACGATCAGCGGTGTGTCGATGGATGACGTGGAGGTGCCTATCAGTATCCGCCTCGGCTCGCGTTTGAAGAGCTTCCGCAAGGGCGAGGAGTCGAAGGCGAGTATTGGCAAACTACGCGATGTGAATATCAAGAACGTAA
Organism: Tepidisphaeraceae bacterium; assembly: GCA_049512115.1. Taxonomy (GTDB): domain Bacteria; phylum Planctomycetota; class Phycisphaerae; order Tepidisphaerales; family Tepidisphaeraceae; genus PALSA-1353. The sequence goes on from JBEKXM010000076.1 coordinate 1,261, forward strand.
CCGCCAAGAACATCGGGATGATCGGCATGTTAATCAACGGAGTTCCAGACCACCCCGTGGAGGCGCTAAGATTGGAGAACATTCAACTTGAGCTGCCGGGCGGCGGGACAGCAGCGGCAGCCAAAGTCCAACTCCTCGAAAAGGAACCGACCTACCCTGAATTTGACATGTTTGGAAAAACCATGCCCAGCTATGGCATCTACGCGCGACATGTCCGCCGCATGAAACTCCAAAATGTGCAAATAAGTCTGCTCAAACCTGATGCCCGGCCAGCGACGGTCTTCATCGATGTCGATGATCTTACGTCGGCCAACGCCACTACCGATCCCAGCCGTCTAAAATAAACGAATGCAGACTGTCGGGTGCAAAAGTCGGAGGTTCATAACGACGGGATTCCAGAAAATCGGCTTTGGGGCTAACGTCACGGCCGTTCGTATAGCGGCGGGAGGATTCGATTTAATTAACGTGGCTCGGGTTGCAGAATTTCGATATCGTAGTGCGATTTGATGACCGTGGGAACGGAGGCGTGGACAATGGTGAGTATGGCGTGGACAATGGTGAGTATCAGGAGATTGGAGGCATTGGCCCCAACGAAATGCCGGGTTCCACGTCCTTCTCCTCGGATATGGGGTGGTCGCCTGTGCCGCACAGCCTTTGGAGTTTGAAGCGTTGGAGGTAAACACGCTTAGGGTGGCGGTCGGCCGCGTCACGCGCGACGCGCTGTACAAGCGCAATGGTCGCGGCGTTCGCATCATTGCATTTCGAAATGAGTAAGTCTTGGATCAGCCCCTACCGTCGCATCAAGCTGCGATCATAGCTTTGAGATAGCGTCTTAGCCGGTTGCGGATCGCTGACAGCGAAGCCGTTACTACGCAGCTTCCGCCCGGGCATTTTTTGCGTCAAATTGGATTGCAAAAGCGACTGCAAAAGAAAAGGTGGGAAAGTTAAAATCCCCCAGTTTTACAGCCATTCACTTCGGGTTCTCGCATTCGATCGACCAAAGCCGCCGATTACAAAGAGCACATATATTGAATGTTAATTTCTTGCAAACAAAGTAAGAATTGCGGTATCCTGCTCTATCCGTAGCTAGTTCTAAATTCTTTACACCTTTTCTTTAGGAGCCGTGTTATGAGAAGGCATCTTTCACTGTCGCTTGTGCCCACTATTCTGGCCTTGATCGCCTCTAGCGGTGCGAAGGCGCAGCTTTCCGTTAGCGCAGCCATCGGGGGAATCCCCAGCGTGCCTGGCGCTATGCTGGAAAACTTCGACGAACCGAATCCATCGATTTTGTCGCTCTCGGGCAATGCATATCTTAACACTGGGTTTGACGGCACTGCCTCGCCCCCGATTTTTACTGGATCGACGGCGGCGTATTTTGGTGAAACACCGGCAAACGGCCAGGACGCGACGCAGTTCGTCGCGGTGGAGCCGGGCGGAACCGCGACTTTCACGTTCGCAACTCCGAAGAATTATTTCGGCCTGTATTGGGGAACGATCGATCCCTACGCCGGCATGAATCAGCTCACGTTCTACGATGCTTCGAACAATGAGATCGGGCAGCTTCAGGGGTCAGACGTGCTGGCGGCGAACGGCGCCTTGAACCCCGGTGATGCGGCATATGTAAACATTACATCGACCGTCGATTTTTCGACCGTCGTCGCCAGCGCGGCGCCTTACTTTCCGGAGTCGTTTGAATTTGATGATGTTGCTTATTCGGTGCCGGAGCCGGCGTCCATCGGTTTGATGATCGTCGGCGGAGCCGTACTGCTGGCCCGACGACCGAAAACAAAGCAGGTGGAACGCTGAATTAATTTGACCGTTGCCGACACGGAACACGGATAAACCCTGCGATTGCGTTACCCTGCGTCGAATATGCGACCATGAGCCAGGCGCCCTTTTTTGTTGCGCGACTGCCGCCCATTGTCTCTTGAAGGGGATTCATCATGTCTCAAGCGCGGGTCTTTTTGCTCACAATCGCGCCTGCAATCTTTGCAGTTATCGTTTTGGGCGAATGCCGACGGGGTATATACACGTGGTTAATATGACCATACGAAAGGCAGCGTGCCACCGCGTGGCGGCATAGTAGCTGCGAACAGGGAAACTCTTCAGGAGGCGAACATGAAAACTAAATCCAGCGCTTATACATGGATCCTAGCCGCGTCCGGGCTGCCTGGTCTGTCCGTACCGTCCCTGGCAGTTCCGGGATACAGGAAAAGGAGAAAACACATGAATCGACGGCATTACTACCGCGTGTTGGCCCTGTTAGCACCTGTTTGTTTGGTGGCCGGTCAGGCCCGGGCCGACTACGTTGAGACAAAAATGATTTCCAACGAGCCCGGCGTGGCGCCGATCACCGATCCTAACTTAATAGACCCGTGGGGCCTCGCCTTCTCCGCGACCAGCCCGCTTTGGGTCTCCAATCAGGGTTCAGGAACCGCGACGGTCTACAAAATCACGGGCACCTCCAGCTCAGCGACTCTGCTGACTGAGGGCGTTGCAAACATCGGGGGTGCTCCGCCAAGCGACGCGAACGGCCCCACGGGCCAAGTGAGTACAGCCGCGCCGGGGACCACAACCGGTGCGACGGACTTTCAGGTTAGCGGCAGCAAGGCAGCATTCATTTTCGACAACCTGGACTCCTCGATTTCCGCTTGGCGCGGAGGGCTGACGAGCTCGGTCATCACGGCAACGGTTGCAGACGCATCGTTCACCGGGCTGGCGATCGGAAACACCTCGACCGGCGCAGCTCAGATCTATGCGGCCGATCAGAACAGCGGCAACGTCGATATATTTAATAGCCTGTGGCAACCGGTCGGCGCTCTCACCGATCCCAGCCTCCCCGCTGGCTTCACGGCTTTCAATGTCCAGAACATCAACGGCACCCTGTTCGTCACCTACGCAAACCCCAATGAAGCCCTCGGCGGAGTCGTGGACGAATTCAGCACAAACGGCACAATGATCACCCGCTTGATCACCGATCCGACCGGCACGCATCTTCAGACGCCGTGGGGCATTGCCCTTGCCCCCGCGGGCTGGGGACAATTCGGAGGCGACCTGCTCATTGGAAATAACGGCGGCGATGGCACAATCAACGCCTATTCCCTCGCTGGTGTCCAGCAGGGTCAGATCACGCTCGACACGGATTCCCCGTTTAGTGAACAGCAATTATGGGGTCTCACGTTCGGTAACGGTGCCAGCGCCGGTTCACCGGACATCCTCTATTTCTCCGCGGGGTACACCGCCGACGCGACGAACGGCCTCATCGGTGCGATCTCCCTCCCCGAGCCTAGCGCCGCCGTCCTTGGCTTGCTCGCCATCGGCCAGCTCGCGGGAGGTCGGCGGTTAAGGAACTGCCGGCGCGCCGCAAGATCATGACCAGTCCAGCACAATTTCAGTTCGATTGCGGGTAAATGATTCTGGGACGCAGCAACTGTCAAGCAAGTAAATGTGCGTCCCCGTTCTTTTCACGATCCGAACCTCCGACCGTGGCGGGCCGAGATACCGTCGCAAGCCGCCAGCAGAGTTTCACGCGTCGTTGAGGGGTTCGTTTGGTCGCATGCGGCATGGGGTGCGACGCCAGCAGCGCGACACACCTCGCCGACGGCAGAACAACCCGGCGCATTGTATATGGCGCATGCCGGTGCGTACCAGAGGTGATTAGATCTAGTCGGGGGTGTAACGCTTGGTTGTGGCGATCGCTCATTTCCCCCTCTCCCGGTACTCCGGGAGAGGGTTGGGGTGAGGGTCATTTGAAATGGTCCAATACCGCTCCGATTTCCAATTGGCCCTCACCCTATCCCGCTCCCGGAGTACCGGGAGAGGGGACCAGAGTAGGAAGCCGCCACAATTAGGAGTTACACCCTCTAGTCGGAGGCTCCGAAACGCCGGGAGGATTCGAACCTCCGACCCGACGAGGAATGTGCGTCGTAGAAGGACGGGTGTGGACGTTCGGGGGAGGGAACGGAATAGCCGCGCGATTTTTCGGCGGAAACGCCGCGTAAACGCAGCCGCTAAACGCCTGAATGGAAGGCGGGGGCCGGCGTGCCGGCGTTTACTTTAGCGCGACCGTCGTTGACAATATCCTCATACTTCCGGGATCCGGGCACAGGGTTATTGGGAAGGATGGATGCGATGGCGGAATGGTTTTACAGCAAAAACGGCCAACAGCAGGGGCCGGTCAGCGGGACGGCGCTAAAGCAGATGGCCGACAACGGGCAGATACTGCCGGATGATCTGGTCTGGCGAGAGGGGATGGCCGAGTGGGCGAAGGCATCGCAACTGAAGGGGTTGTTTGGCGCGCCGGGGGCGCCGCCGCCGGTGCCGGTCGCGCCACAGATGGCGCCGCCGCCGTTGGCGCCGGATTATGCCACGGCTGTCGCGCAGCCCTATGGGCAGCCGATTAGCGGAAGCAGCGGCATGGCCATCGCAAGCCTGGTCTGCGGGTTGCTCATTTGCGTACCAGTATGCTCGCTGCTGGCGATTATTTTCGGGATTATCGGGATCCGACAGACGGGAGGAGGCAAACGCGGCGGGCAGGGGATGGCCATCGCCGGCCTGGTGCTGGGCGCGGTGGGCCTGATGTTCTTTCTTCCGCTCAGCGTTTCCATATTGCTGCCCAGTCTGAACCGGGCTCGCGAAACCGCCAATCGCGTGAAGTGTGCTTCCAACGAGCGACAGATCGGCCAGGCGATCTTGCTTTACTGCAACGAAAACCATGGTCAGTATCCGCCGGACTTGCCAACGCTGCTAAAGACCGAGGATATCACCACGTCGGTATTCGTGTGCCCATCGTCGAATGATACGCCGGCCAGTTCTCCCGATAAATTGTTATCCGGCGGGCATTGTTCCTACGTTTATGTGGGTCAGGGACTCACGCAAGGAGCAGACCCAAGCACAGTTGTGTTGTACGAGAGGCACGACGCGCACGGCGGCGACGGGGTCAATATGCTGTTTGGCGATGGACACGTCGAATTCATGCCGAAGTCCAGTCCCCTATACATGAACACGGTGAAGAAATGAAAAACAAGATGAAATGGGTTATCGTCACGGCCGTCGCATTGGCGGCGGTGTTGGCCACGTGCGGCGCGAGAGCGGATGAGATGCCGAAGTATAGTTCAACGATAAGTGACAAGGCGGAGCCGATGCAAACCGGGAAATTCGAACCGACGTGGGAATCGCTTTCACAATATCAGGTTCCGGATTGGTATCGCGACGCCAAGTTCGGCATCTGGGCACATTGGGGCCCGCAATGTGAGCCGGAGCACGGGGATTGGTATGCCCGTCAGATGTATCAGGAGGGGAGTTCGGACTACAAATACCATGTCGAGCATTATGGGCCGCCCTCGAAGTTTGGATTCAAGGATGTCATTCACGAATGGAAGGCCGAGAATTGGGACCCGGAGAAGTTGCTGGCGCTCTACAAGCGTGCCGGGGCGCAGTATTTTTTCGCATTGGCGAATCATCACGACAACTTCGACAATTTCGACAGCAAATATCAGCCGTGGAATTCGGTGAACATGGGTCCGAAGAAGGATTTGATCGGGGGCTGGGCCAAGGCGGCGCGGGACAACGGGCTGAGATTTGGGGTGAGCGTTCATGCGGTGCACGCCTGGAGTTGGTATGAGGTGGCCCAGGGCGCCGACAAAGACGGACCGCTCGCGGGTGTGCCGTACGATGGCAAGCTGACCAAGGCGGACGGAGTCGGGAAGTGGTGGGAAGGATACGATCCGCAGGACCTTTACGCGCAAAACCACACGCCGGGGAAAAAGCTGGAATGGGATTGGAATCCGGCCGAAGGCAGCAGCATTCCCGATGCGGCCTATTGCGAGAAGTTCTATAATCGGACGATCGATCTGATCAACAAGTACCACCCCGATCTGATCTATTTTGACGACACAGTGTTGCCGCTATATCCGGTCAGCGATGCCGGTCTGAGGATCGCGGCTCATTTCTACAACACGAGCATGAAATTGAACGATGGCGAGCTTGAGGGCGTGCTGTTCGGCAAGATTCTCGACGAACAGCAACGGCATTGCATGGTGTGGGACATCGAGCGCGGCCAGAGCAACAAGATCGAACCGCTGCCGTGGCAGACCGACACCTGCATCGGCAGTTGGCATTACGACCGCCGCATTTTCGAGCGGCACGGATACAAGACGACCAAGACGGTCGTTCAAACGCTTGTGGATATCGTGAGCAAAAATGGGAATTTGCTGCTGAGCGTTCCGGTGCGCGCCGACGGGACGATCGATTCCGACGAAGTTGCCGTGGTTGAAGGGATCGCCAAATGGATGGACGTGAACCGGGAGGCGATTTTCGGCACGCGGCCATGGAAGGTGTTTGGCGAAGGCCCGGCATCCGAAAATGCCGCTCCGATTAAGGCCGCGGGGTTTAATGAGGGCAAAGGCAAGCCGTTCACCGCCGACGATGTCCGTTTCACCGCGAAGGGCGATGTGCTCTATGCCATCGCGTTGGGTTGGCCGGGCAAGACATTGCACATCAAGTCGTTGGGAAAGGACGCGAAGCTTCTGGAGAAACCGATCTCCGATATCCAATTGCTCGGCAGCGACGAGAAGGTTCGATGGTCACAGGATGCGGATGCGCTGGCGATCGAGCCGATGCAGAACAAGCCGTGCGACGACGCTTTCGTCTTCAAGATAATGACAGGCAAGTGAAAATCACGCCGCTTCGCCGCCCCATCGGTTATCCTCAAATGCGTTACCGCGAAGACGCGAAGGACGCGAAGTTGCGCGAAGAAGAAAACAAGATTTGATTTCAACTTCGCGCAACTTCGCGTCCTTCGCGCCTTCGCGGTAATATTTTTCGTTGTAGCCATGCCGCGCTGGGCGCACTTCGCGGTGAAGAATGCGGGTTAGACCGAACCCGGCGAGCGTTTGGCGTTGGGAATCCGGAGCAACGCGGCGGCGCGATGCCAGTAATCGGCGTCGAAGCCCAGCTTCTGCTTGATCAGAACGTCGCGCTGCATCCAATTGGATTCTGACAAAAGCTCGAGACTCGATTTCGGCCCCAGGCGAATCGGTGGCGGGACGGAGACGATCGGCCAATCGCTGCCGTGAACGAGCTTTTGCCGCAGGGCCGGGTCGTGAAGGATGGTGTCGTAGGCGTACCAGCGGTTGGGGACGTTCAGGGCGGCGGTGTCGCCATAGAAATGCTCGAACTCGCGGGCGAGATGGACCCAATTGGGGAGGTAGTCGATCTCCCAGGGGAATAGGCGGGTGCCGCAGTGGGCGGCAATGACGCGAACTCCGCGGCGCAGGGCCTCGAGCAAAAGCATCGGATCGGCGACCGTCGGGTCGAGACACGGCAGCACGTGCTCCCAGCCGGTATGGCTCAGGAGCGGGATGCCGTGGTGGGCCAGCACCTCGTAAAACGGGATACATTTTGCATCGGCCGGGTTGAATCGCTGGGTGATCGGAAGCCACTTCACCATCACGGCGCCGGCGGCGATGCAGCGCTCAAGCTCCGCCACGGCGTCTTTGCGATAGGGGTGAATCGAAGCCGCGAAATGGATTTTGGGATAACGCGCGGCTAATTCGATGACGTAGTCATTGGTGACGTACAGATGCGTGCTGGGCAGGTCGATGTTTCCATCCCGATCGTGAACCGCGTCGAAGGCGAGGACGACGGCGCCGTCCAACGCGTTGGCGCCGTTAATCGTCTCAACCAGGAGCTTCTCGATTTGCCGTTCGGTTTCGGCGTCGCTGCCCTTCAGGCCGAAATGCCAGCGCATAAACGCGAAGGGGATGCTGGCGAGCATCTGTTTCGACATCGAACCATGGCCGGGGTCGAAGGCGGAAACGTGGACGTGGCAGTCGAGGATCATTCCTTGTCCACAATTTCCATGTAGCGCTGATAGGCCGCATCCCATTTGGCGGTGTTGCGCGGGTCATAGCGCTGGACATTGAAATTCTCGCGAACGATGGCCCGGGCGTCGGCGAGCGATTTCACCCGCCCCACCGCCATCGCCTGCACCAGGATGTTTCCGATGGCCGTGGCCTCGACCGGCCCGGCGACGACCGGGCGGGCGCAGGCGTCGGCGGTCATCTGATTCAGCAGTTCGTTTTGAGATCCGCCGCCGACAATGTGAATGACGCCGATCTTTTTACCGAGGATGTCTTGCAGCCCTTCCATCGTGCGGCGATAGGCAAGCGCGAGGCTTTCCAGACAGGTACGGACATAATCGCCGCGGGCGGTCGGGGTGCGCTGTTTGGTTTTGGCGCAGAATTGGTCGATCTTCCCGACCATGTCGCCGGGCTTGAGAAACGGCGGATGGGCCGGGTCGATCAGCGGCCCGAACGGCTCGGCGCGCTCGGCCATGGCCGTCAGCTCGGCATAGGTGTGATCGTGGCCCTGCTTCTGCCAATATCGGCGACATTCCTGCACGAGCCACAGTCCCATGATGTTCTTGAGGAACCTCACGCACGGCCCGACGCCCATTTCGTTGGTGTAGTTGTATTTGAGGGCTTTGTCAGACACGATGGGTTCTTTCAGCTCGACGCCCATCAGCGACCAGGTGCCGGAACTGACGTAACAATAATCCTCGCCCTCGGTGGCGGGCACGGCGGCGACGGCGCTGGCGGTGTCGTGGCATCCCGGGGCGATCACGGGCGAAATCTTCGCTCCGCACTCGGAGGCGACATCTTCCCGCAGATTGCCCAATACCGTCCCGGAGGGAACGACCTGGGGCAGAATCCGCGTGGGGATATCGAGCTTTTCCAGGATTTGGGTCGCCCAGCGGCGTTGGCGCGGATCGTACATCTGGCTCGTCGAGGCGATCGACAGCTCGCTTTGGCGCGAACCGCACAAAAGGTAGTTGAACAAATCCGGAGTGAACAGCAGGGTCTGGGCGGCATTCAGCAAATCGCTCTTGGCCAAGCTCATGGCCGCGAGCTGAAACAGGGTATTGAACTGCATGAACTGAATGCCGGTGGCCTGGAAGATTGTTTGGCGGGGGATGCGGGCGAAGGTCCGCTCCATGACCCCGTCGGTGCACGGATCGCGGTACATGGTGGGATTGGCCAGGATTTCACCTGCGGCGGTGAGGAGTCCGAAATCGACGCCCCAGGTATCCACGCCGATGCCGGCCAATTCGCCGTGAAGGTCCGCGGCGGCATTTCGCAGCCCGGTCTTGAGTTGCTCCCACTGGCCGAGCAAATCCCACTGAAACCGGCCGAGCATTTTTCCGTGGGGATTGGCAAACCGGTGTTTTTCGGTGAGGGAGAGCTTGCCGCCGTCCAGCGTTCCGAGAATGGCCCTTCCGCTTTCAGCGCCAAGATCGAACGCCAGGAAATGCGATGACGCCATAAGTTGGACCCTCCAGATTCGGGTAGGGTGGGTGTACTCGCCCACTGCTCCGCCGCTCAAGCAAAACCGGTGGGCGAGTACGCCCACCCTACTCCCTGTTGCGTTTCTCGATTACCATCTTACCGTGGCGCGAACGCGAGTGAAAATTTGCGGCATTTGCCGGCCCCCGGACGCCGGCGCCGCCGCGAGCGCCGGGGCCGACGCCATTGGAATGGTTTTCGACCGCGACAGCGGCCGACACGTTTCGGTTGACGATGCGGGAGCGATTCTGGCGGCGGTTGGGCCGTTCGTGACGTCCGTCGGGCTTTTCGTCAACGCCTCGGCCGGGGAGATTCGCAGCATTCTGGGCACCGTTCACCTGGGCGCCGTTCAATTGCACGGGGATGAAACGCCGCGGCTGGTGGCGGAACTCAAGCCGATTCGCGTCATCAAGGCCGTGCATCTGGCGGCCGGCGACTCGGCCACGCTTGCGGCCTGGCGCGCGGCCATCGCCGATCTTCAATTGACGAACCTCATTGGCATCCTGCTGGAAACGCCGAACCGCGGTCCGCAGCGAGGGGGCGCGGGGATCGCCAACGATTTCGCCGGGCTGGAGGCGATGCAAAGCGCCGGCGATTTCGCGGGATTGCCGCCGATCATCGCGGCCGGAGGACTCACGCCCGCCAACGTCGGGGAGGTTGTGCGTCTACTGCATCCGTTCGGGGTGGACGTGAGCAGCGGCGTGGAAGGGGCGCGCCGCGAGAAGTCGGCGGACAAGATCGAAGCCTTCGTCCGCGCCGTCCGGGCGGCGGATGGTCAATAGAGACCTTGGACCAACGAGGCCTCCTGCCCCAGCGGAGTGGGCAGGCCGCGAAATTCATCTGCGGCATAGCGAGTTGCACTTGTCGGAGTTCGTGACTCAATCGGCAAGCTCTAAGATGGAAGATTTTTATCGGTTATGGTATTCGTGACGATCGGCAGCCCTGACTCGAATATCAATGGGCGTCGGCCCTGTTTACACCGCTGGCTGGCCTGACAAAGTTCGCAACCTCCTTCTACAAGCGCAAAGAAAGCATTATGTCGCCGCCTCCGGCGGCAGATGTTGAGGAGTTTCGGCCACTCACCCGACCTCAACCGTCCTTTGCTACCCGCCTT
>JBEKXM010000077.1:0-11670 GCA_049512115.1 Tepidisphaeraceae bacterium
ACGGCCGCATCCATGTTCAGCCATTGCGGCGCCGGGTGCTTGCCGGCCACAACCACGTTCACATAGTGCCGGCTGCGCAGGCAATGGTCCATCACCGACAGCAGGCAGTTTGCATCCGGCGGAAGATAGACGCGCACGATCTCGGCTTTCTTGTTCACGACGTGATCGATGAAACCGGGGTCCTGGTGGGTGAAGCCGTTGTGATCCTGACGCCAAACGTGCGAGGCCAGCAGATAGTTCAGCGAGGAGATCTTTGGCCGCCAGGGCAGGTGCGAAGTGACCTTCAACCATTTGGCGTGCTGGTTGAACATCGAATCGACGATGTGGATGAACGCCTCGTAGCAGTTGAAAAGTCCATGGCGTCCGGTGAGCAGGTAGCCCTCGAGCCAGCCCTGGCATTGGTGCTCGCTGAGCATTTCCATCACGCGCCCGGCGGGCGAGAGGAATTCGTCGTTGGGCACGACCCTGGCGTCCCATTGGCGCTGGGTCACTTGAAAGAGCGCCTCCAGGCCGTTGGAGAGCGTTTCGTCGGGGCCAAAGACGCGGAAATTCCGCTGCTCGGCATTCAGCTTCTCGACGTCGCGGAGGAAAGGCCCCAGGACATGGGTATCACCGATGCCGGGCGCTCCCGGCGAAGGCACGCTGGCGGCGTAGTCGCGGAAATCCGGCATGCGAAGGTCGCGGAGCAGAATGCCGCCGTTGGCGTGGGGGTTGGCGCCCATGCGCCGTTCGCCCTTGGGCGCAAGCTCGGCCAGTTCCGGTTTCAGGCGGCCCTGTTCGTCGAAGAGTTCTTCCGGCCGGTAGCTCCGCAGCCAGTCTTCCAACAGCTTGAGGTGTTCGGGATGGGTGGCCGGGTCGGACAGCGGCACCTGATGCGAACGGAACGTGCCTTCAACCTGGAGACCATCGATCATCTTGGGGCCGGTCCAGCCCTTGGGTGAATTGAGGACGATCATCGGCCAGCGCGGGCGCGTGAGGTTGCCATGCAGGCGCGCGTCTTGGTGGATTTGTTTGATCTGCTCGACCGCGATGTCGAGCGTGGCGGCCATTGCTTGATGCATCAGGGCGGGCTCGTGGCCCTCGACAAAGTAGGGCGTCCATCCGTAACCGCGAAGCAACTGTTCCAATTCCTCGTGCTCGATGCGGGCCAGGATGGTCGGGTTGGAAATCTTGTAGCCGTTGAGATGCAGGATGGGCAGCACCGCGCCGTCGGAGGCGGGATTGAGGAACTTGTTGGAATGCCACGCCGTGGCCAGCGGTCCGGTTTCGGCCTCGCCATCGCCAACCACACAGGCGACGATGAGATTGGGATTGTCGAAGACCGCGCCGAAAGAGTGGCTGAGGGAATAACCCAACTCGCCACCCTCGTGGATCGAGCCGGGGCACTCCGGCGATGCGTGGCTGGGAATTCCGCCGGGAAAGGAAAACTGGAGGAAGAGCTTTCTCAGGCCGGCTTCGTCGGGGCTGATGTTGGGATAGATCTCGCTGTAGGTTCCTTCGAGATAGGTATTGCCGACGACGGCCGGGCCGCCGTGACCGGGGCCGGAAACGTAGATCATGTTGAGGTCATATTTCTTGATGACCCGGTTCAAGTGGACGTAAATGAAGTTCTGTCCGGGAGTGGTGCCCCAGTGTCCCAGGAGCATGTGCTTCACGTCCGCGAGGGTCAGCGGGCGCTTGAGCAGCGGATTGTCGTAGAGATAAATCTGGCCGACCGAAAGATAGTTGGCGGCCCGCCAATAAGCGTCGATTTTGCGCAGCAGATCGGGTGTGAGCGGAGCGTTGGCGTCGCGTTCGAGTTTGGGTTCCATTACGTCGTTTAGCATGGTTTATTCCTTTAGGTAGATCCTCCGCGATTCTAAGGCGCATTCGCTGCCGGCGTTGGTTGAATCGCGCGTTTGCCCGGTCTCAAGGACAGGTTGTTCGTCATCACGTAGACAAGCATAAGGGCGAGCATCAGGCCCACGGCGAGCCAGACTCGCCAATCTCGATGCGCGTGCCTCCAAAAGTGGTGGCGCGGATGCGCGTGATCCCGTGCCTTGGCCCCTTCGCTTTCCACATCGTGCTTGTTCTCGCTCATCTCGTTCCCATCCTGTAAGGCTAGAGGCTCTGTTCCATCAGGTCGATTCCCATGATTTGCTCGTGTCGCGCGACTCGATTCCGGTCATTTATGCGATTTTTAGGCGTCTGAATACGGAGACCTTCACCAAATCCGAGACGAAGGCGAAGGCGATTGCGCCGGCAACCACGCTGCCCAACACTCGGAGCGGCAGGGGCATCATGAGCCAGCCGCGTTCGGCCAGTGCCGCGGCGATCAACAGATCGGCAACGGACGAGAAGACGAGCCAACGGCTGGGACGGGGTGATGACCAAATTCGCCGACGGGCGCGCACGGCATAAGTGGTTGCCTGATTTCCACACACCAAGACGAAGAACGCCAGGGTCTGCAACGTTGCGATGCCCAGCCCGATGTGGAAGTGGCCGATCGCCACAACGCCGACGCAGAACGCCAGTTCGGACATGCCCATAAAGATACCTGCAATTGTCAGGTTGCCGATGCGCCAACTATTTGGCATCAAGGAGGGCCGCACGTTATCGGTTGTCAACGACATGCCCAGGAAGTCGCCCGCCATCATCACGATGATCATCAGCATGGGTGTGAGGATCGCGTGCCCGGTCATGATGAGGCCGACGACCAGGAACAGCACCTGCACGATCTTTTTAGTCACGGAGTTCAGCGCGTAGGTGAAGATGCGCTGGAAGGTGATGCGTCCCTCCTTGACGGAGGCAACGATGCCGGCGAGTCCCGGATCGGTGAGCACGACGCCGGCGGCGGACTTGGCGACATCGGTCGCGGTCGATACGGCGATCCCGATTTGCGCCTGGCGCAGGGCGGGCGCGTCGTTGGCGCCGTCGCCGCACATGCCTACGGTGTGACCGGCTTGTTGGAACGCCTTCACGAGTTTGTATTTGTTCTCGGGAAGGACGCCGGCAAAGACGGCAAAATTTTCGGGGCGAACGTCGCTGGGGATCGGCCCGGGCGGGCAGAGCGCGCCATCGAGCCCGACGGCATGGGCGACAATCGCCGCCGTCGCGGGGGCGTCACCCGTCACCATCACCGTACGGACGCCGAGCGTTTTCAGTTCCGTGACCAGGGCGGCGGAATCGTCGCGGGCAGGATCGCTGAGCGCGATCAAACCCAGGAGTTGCATCGCCGCAGGCGGCCCCGCCGCGACCGCCAGCACCCGGAAGCCTTTCGCCTCCAGTTCGTTCGCCGCCGCGGGCGCGGTAGGGGAAGGGGCCGCTAAACGGCCGACGGAGGCAAAGGCGCCCTTGATGATGCGGACCGTTCCAAGGTCCGGATCCACCGCCGTCGCCTCGGACATTTTCGTCGCGGGATCGAAGGGCACGAAGTGCAGGAGTTTGGCGGGATTAGAAGCGACTTTGCGTGAGGCGGCGGAACGAATGGCGGCGTCCACGGGGTCCTGTCCACCGTCGGAACTGGCCAGCGCCGCCATCATCAAGACGCGCGACTCGTCGAAGCCCGGCATCGGGCAGACCGACGTGACGGTAAGCTGGTTGCGCGTGAGCGTTCCCGTTTTGTCTGCGCACAACACGTCGATCGTGGCCGCTTCATCGACGGCCGAGAGCCTTGTCGGCAAGACGCCTTGGCGTGCCAATGAGCGTGCCCCCAGAGCGCCGGCGAGCGTAAACGTGGCGGGCAGCGCAACGGGGATCGACGCCAGAACCGCCGTTAAAACCAAAGGGATGATCTCCTTTACCGGCATCGCAAGGGCCAGGGCATACGCCACCAGAATGACGATGAGGATGCCGTTGAACACGGCGAGATTGCGCACGACGCGCAGCACGGCTTTTTGCTGTGAACTGACGACATGGGCACTACGAACCAACTCCGCGGTGCGTCCGAACTTGGTGCGGGTTCCCGTCGCCGTGACCCGGGCCACCGCCTCGCCGCGGTGCACGAGCGCCCCGGCATAGGTTTGGAATCCCGGACCCGCTTCGGCGCCGATCGACTCGCCGGTGAGCATGGATTGATCGAGCAGGACGTTCCCCTCAAGCAATTGCACGTCGGCGGCAACCACGCCGCCGAGCGATAGCTTCACGATGTCGCCCGGCACCAAGTCGGCGGCGGGGCGGTTCTTCCACGCGCCGTCGCGGCGGACCGAGGCGGTCAGCGCCAGGCGCGACTTCAAGGCGGCGAGCGTTGCCTGGGCACGCCCTTCCTGAAAGAAGCCGAGCGCGGCGTTGAACAGCAGGAGCACGGCGATGATCCCGGCTTCGACGTACTTGCCGAGCACCACCTGCAGCACGATCGCCGCTTCCAGCATCCAGGGGATTGGCGCCCACAGTTTGTCCATCGCCATTCGCGCCGGATGGGATGACGTATCGGGCATAGAGTTGGGGCCGAACTGGTCGTACAGGCGGCGGGCCTCTTCGCTGCTGAGACCTTCCGCCGGCTTGGCACCGGACCCGTTGGCCGAAGCATCGACGGCGGCGGGTACAGTGAGGGGTGAAGCAACCGGCATGTTGGTGCATCTTAGATGAGAAACGGTGCTCCGGGAAACGGCAAAAACCGGCGCAATCGAACACCAGCGGCGTTTATTTGCGTCGGCTTACTCGTTAAGGGCCAGGGCGTTGTTCACGATTTCCTGCGCCTCGTTCACGATGGCTTGCAGATGTTGCTCGTCGTGGAAACTCTCGGCGTAAATCTTGTAAATATTTTCCGTGCCGGAGGGCCGGGCGGCAAACCAGCCGCTCTCGGCCACGACTTTCAACCCGCCGATGGGAGCGCCGTTGCCGGCGGCGCGGGTCAGCTTGGCGGTGATCGGATCGCCGGCGAGCTTCGATTCCTTCACGGCGTCGGGCGAGAGCCTGGCGAGGCTAGCCTTCTGGCTCGGTGTCGCCGGGGCGTCGATGCGGGTGTAATACGGCGTGCCGAACTGCGCCGTCAGGTCACGAAAATGTTCGCCGGGATCTTTGCCGGTGCGCGCGGTAATTTCGGCCGCGAGCAAGTCCATGATCGGGCCGTCCTTGTCGGTTGTCCAGACTGTACCGTCGAGGCGGAGGAAACTTGCGCCGGCGCTTTCTTCGCCGCCGAAACAAATCGAGCCGTCGAACAGTCCGGGGGCAAACCATTTGAATCCGACGGGTACTTCGCACAGTTTTCGGCCGAGCTTGTCGACGACGCGATTGATCATGCCGCTGCTGACCAGCGTCTTGCCGACCGCCGCGCTTGCCGGCCAGTGCGGACGATGCGTGAGCAGATATCCGATGGCCACGGCGAGATAATGGTTGGGGTTCATCAACCCGGCGGATGGGGTGACGATTCCGTGGCGGTCGGAGTCGGGATCGTTGCCGAAGGCGACGCGGAATTTATTTTTGAGGCTTACGAGGCTGGCCATCGCATAGGGGCTGGAGCAATCCATGCGAATTTTCCCGTCGTGGTCAACGGTCATAAACGAGAACGTCGGGTCGAGCTGCGGATTTACGACCGTGATATTTAGGTTGTAAATGGAATTGATCGGTTCCCAATAAGGCAACGCCGCGCCGCCGAGCGGGTCCACGCCGAGCTTCAAACCGGCGGCGCGAATGGCGTCCATGTCCACGACGTTCCGCAGGTCGTTGACATAGGGCAGAATGAAATCATCCGCGTGTGTGGTCGGGGCCTTGAGCGCGGCGGCGAAGGGGACGCGCAACACGGCGGCATTGTTGCCGCGCAATAATTCGTTGGCGCGATCCTGCACCCAGTTGGTCACGTCGGTGTCGGCGGGGCCGCCGTTGGTCGGATTGTATTTGAAGCCGCCGTCTTCCGGCGGATTGTGCGAAGGGGTGATGACAATGCCGTCGGCCAGACCGGCGGCGCGGCCGCGGTTGTGAACGATGATGGCGCGGGAGATGACGGGCGTCGGCGTCACGCCGTCGTTGGGCTGGATGACGGTTTGGACGTTGTTGGCGGCGAGAACTTCCAGGGCGGTGCGCTGGGCGGGAGCGGATAGCGCGTGGGTGTCCTTGCCCATGTAAAGCGGGCCGGTGATTCTCTTGGTGCGGCGGTAGTCGCAAATGGCCTGCGAGATGGCCAGAACGTGCGCCTCGGTAAACGTCCCGCGCAGCGACGAGCCGCGATGTCCGCTCGTGCCGAAGCTGACCAGTTGGTTGGGGTCGGCCAGATCAGGTCGGCGCTGGTAATACTCGTGTTCGAGCCGGGTCAAATCGACGAGCATTTCCTTGGGAGCGGGCTTTCCCGCCAGAGGGGAAATCGCCGTATTCATGGTTAAAGTCTCCACGAAGCTTGGGTCCGGGTGGGGGTTTCGTGGGCCGATCGACGTTCGACCCCCACCCCAACCCTCCCCCTGAGTACATGGGGAGGGGGAAATTCTTTACCGAAACGCAATTACTTTGGCTGATGCAGGATCGCCCCGGTATCCGCGCTGGTTACCTGGGCGGCATAGCGGGCCAGATAGCCGTAATTAATTTTCAGCGGCGGGCGTTTCCAGGCGGCCTTTCGGCGGGCGAGTTCGGACTCGGCGACTTCCAATTCGAGACGGCGGTTGTTGATGTCGATGTGGATGGTGTCGCCCGGGTGGACAAGGGCGATAGGGCCGCCGGCGGCGGCTTCGGGGGAGACATGGCCGATGCAGGCGCCGCGCGTTCCGCCGCTGAATCGGCCGTCGGTAACCAAGGCGACGCTTTCGCCGAGTCCGCGGCCCATGACGTTGGCGGTGGGAGCGAGCATTTCCTGCATTCCCGGCCCGCCGCGCGGGCCTTCGTAGCGGATCACGACGACGTCGCCCGACTTGACCTTGCCTTCCAAAATACCCTGGGCGGCGGATTCCTCGCTTTCAAAGATGACGGCGGGGCCGCGGAAATTGTGCATGCTGGGGGCGACCGCGCCGGTTTTCATGACCGATCCGTTGGGAGCAAGATTGCCGAACAGCACCGCCAGCCCGCCACGCTCGCTGTAGGGGTTGTCCAGCGGCCGGATGACGTCGGTGTCCTTCACGAAGGCATTGGCGACGTTTTCGCCGAGCGTCTTGCCCGTGACGGTCATGCAATCGAGATTGAGCGCGCCGGCCTTGCCGGAAAGCGTTTTGAGGATCGCACTGATTCCGCCGGCGCGATCGACATCCTCCAGGTGATACTTGCCGGCCGGGGCCACTTTGCACAGGTACGGCACGCGGGCGCAGACCTCATTGAGATGCTTGAGGTCAAACGGGGTGCCGGCCTCGATGGCCACCGCCAAGGTGTGCAGCACCGTATTGGTGCTTCCGCCCATCGCCACGTCGAGGGCGAAGGCGTTGTCAAACGAGTTGGGCGTTAGGATGTCGCGGGGACGGATGTTCTTTTGAACGAGTTGGACGATGTGTTGCCCGGCAAGTTTGAACAACTCATCGCGGCGCGGATCGGTGGCGAGAATGCTGCCGTTGCCCGGCAACGCCAGGCCGAGCGCCTCGCAGAGGCAGTTCATGCTGTTGGCGGTGAACATGCCGGAGCATGAGCCGCAGGTGGGACAGGCGTATTGCTCGATTTCGGTCAGTTGCTGGACGGTCATTTTTCCGGCTGAAACCTGCCCGACGCCTTCAAA
Organism: Tepidisphaeraceae bacterium; assembly: GCA_049512115.1. GTDB lineage: Bacteria > Planctomycetota > Phycisphaerae > Tepidisphaerales > Tepidisphaeraceae > PALSA-1353. The sequence continues at coordinate 7,604 of JBEKXM010000077.1, forward strand.
GACGGTGATGAGATCGATGACCTTTCCCGACGGCGTGACGCCGGCCTTCATCGGTCCGCCGCTGACGAAGATCGCGGGGATATTCACGCGAGCGGCGGCCATCATCATCCCCGGCACGATCTTGTCGCAGTTGGGGATGCAGACCACGCCGTCGAAACAATGGGCCCGCAACATGGTTTCGACGCAATCGGCGATCAACTCGCGGCTGGCCAGCGAATATTTCATGCCGACGTGGCCCATGGCGATGCCGTCGTCGACGCCGATGGTGTTGAACTCAAACGGCACGCCGCCGGCGGCGCGGACCGCCTCGCGGACCTTGCGGCCCACGACGTCCAGGTGAGCGTGGCCGGGAATGATCTGGACGAATGAATTGCAGACCGCGATGAACGGCTTGTCGAAATCGGCGTCGCTTTGGATAACGCCGGTGGCCCGCAACAAGCTGCGGTGGGGGGCTCGGATCATTCCCTTTTTGATGGTGTCGCTGATGGCCATATCTCACGTTCTCCTGGGGAGTGAATGGTAACAGAAACCGGCGGAGCGCAACATATCCAAATGGATTGACAAGGCCCATTTCGATGGGTTAAGGAAACCGGCACACATGGCCGCCAAACGCCGCAAGATCGACCGCGAAGAGCGTCGCGAAAACATCATGCGTCCCAGCCCATACCTTGGCTATGACCGCGATGAATTGGGGCTTTATTTCAACGACCGCGGCGCGGCGGACTTGGCTGAATCCCAGTTTCGCCGGGCGGTTTGGCTGAATCCGTACGAGCCGGAATTCAAAGTTCACCTGGCTGAATGCCTCTATCGCCGCAAGCAATACGTCGAAGCCGCGAAATGGGCGGATGAAGCGCTGAAACAGAAGCCGGAACACCAAGGGGCGCGCAACCTGAAACAATGGATTAAGCAGCGGGCGGCTATGCGCGCGCCTTGAAAGGATTTTCAAAGACCGCGGCCTTGCCCAATTCGGCTTCAATTTCCAGAAGCCGGTTGTACTTGGCCATCCGTTCGCTACGGCATGCGGAGCCGGTCTTGATCTGCCCGCCGCCCATGGCCACCGCGAAATCCGCCATGAAAGCATCCTCGGTTTCACCGGAACGGTGGGAGATGACGTAATTCCATCCGGCCTTCCGGCACATCTCGATCGCCTCGACGGTTTCCGTCACGGTGCCAATCTGGTTCAGCTTGATGAGAACCGAGTTGGTGGCTTTTTCCGCGATCCCGCGAGCGATGAATTTGGTGTTGGTGACGTAGATATCGTCGCCGACGATTTGGATTTTGCCGCCTAATGCCTTGGTGTGCTGAACGAACCCAGTCCAGTCGTTTTCGGCCAGACCGTCTTCGATGGAAACGATTGGATATTTGCCGATCCAGGAAGCGTAGAGCGCGGTCATTTCATCGCTGTTCTTGCGGCCTTGCTTGGACTTGGCGAGGTTGTATCCGCCATCTTCGAAGAACGAGCTTGCGGCCGGATCAAGCGCCAGAGCAACGTCCTTTCCCGCCTTGAGGCCGGCGGCGCCAATGGCCTCGACGATGACATCGCAGGCTTCCTCGTTGCTCTTGAGGTTCGGAGCAAACCCGCCTTCATCGCCGACGCCGGTGTTGTAGCTCTTTTTGTGAAGAATCTTCCTCAGGGCGTGGAAGGTTTCTGCCCCGTAGCGCAGCGCTTCGGCGAACGTCGGCGCGCCGATGGGCATGACCATGAACTCCTGGAAATCGACGCTGTTGTCGGCGTGCTTGCCGCCGTTGAGGATGTTCATCATGGGCATCGGAATCCTGCAAGCTCCGGAGCCGCCGAGATAGGTGTAGAGGGGAAGGGACGCGGCAGCGGCGGCCGCGCGGGCGACGGCCATGGACACGCCCAGGATCGCGTTGGCCCCGAGTTTGGCCTTGTTGGGGGTGCCGTCGAGGTCGATCATCAGGCGATCGATCTCGCGCTGATGGGACGGATCGAGGCCGCGGAGTTTGGGGGCGATCGTGTCGTTGACATGAGTCACGGCCTTGAGAACGCCCTTGCCGCCGTAACGTTTTGAATTGCCATCGCGAAGCTCGACGGCTTCGTTCTCGCCGGTGGATGCGCCGGAGGGCACGGAAGCGGCGGCCGTTGTGCCATCGTTTAAGGTGACAAAGGCGCGGAGCGTCGGGTTGCCGCGGGAATCCAGTATTTCCATTGCTCGAATTGACGCGATCTGACGGTTCACGGTTATCTCCTTGTAATGGTGATGTAAGTTGTCGAACGTTTGGTCAAGCTCTAACTGATTCCGGACCGGCCCACAAGTGCCTCAATGGCTCGAATCCAGGAGTTCTTTTCCGGGCCGATCTGTTCCGGGCGGTGATCGTGGGATTGTTTTTCAATCAACTGGCTCATTTCGCGGCACAATGCCTGATATTTGCCGCGGTGCACTTCAATCATCCGGCGGCGCGCGGCATCATCGCGAAGCAGCCCACATAAATCGCCAAGGTGCGGAATGCAAAGCACAGCGGGGCCTTCCCAAGCGGCTTTCAGTTCCGGGTCATCAACGTGGGCAACCAAGAGCCAGAAGAGACCCTTATGCGATTTCTCTTCCTGGCGGCAAAATAGACAAACCTGGGCGCCCAAGCGCGCCGGCGGCTTGCGGAATCGCGATGCCGCGGATTTGCCGCCAAGCGCGGACAGCACCGTTCCCAGCACGTCCCGGAACAAAATCGCGCTCCCCAGCGCATCTCCGAACCGCGCCAACTGCCAGCTATGGCGATGGCAAAGTCCGCGATCGTTTCGAATCTGATCGCGCAGTGGGGCGTCGTTGACGCTCTCGTACAGAAAGCCGTCCATCGCGTGGTGGGTGTCTTCGATGATCCGCGCGCAAACTGGACAGCCCGGCTGTTTCATCGTTTCGATGAGCTTGAAGAAGCCGATGAACTTGGCCGGCGGGCCTTTCACGAGATGCCTCCGGCGTCACTGAGCCGAGCGCCAATTTCTTCCAAAGCGCCAATCACCGCGCCGAGCTGTTCCGCGTCGCCGGCCACCGCGCCGGCATGAGCCTCTCGCTTCTTGAGGGCGGCCTGGGCGGCGCCGTACGTCGCCGCAATCGTGGCGGCCAGCCGCTCATCGAGCGAACGCCGGAAGCGGCGAAACGTCAATTCGATCTGGTCGTAAAGTTTTTCCCTCAGCTTTCCCGCGTTGTAGAGGACGAGGGCTTCGATCTTGTTCCTGAAGCGCCGTTCGATTCGACGCCGGCGAAGCCGCGGAGGGATGAGCAGGTCGATCATGCCCGGTGAAATCGGTCCGAATACGTGCTCGTATCGGTAAGTGAGCCAGAAGGGCTCGCGCGTGGCGTCGAAAGCGATGGAATTGTCCATTGGGCGGTAGGGCACGTCGAAAAGATCGGCGGCCGTCTTGCGGATGGACTCGACCAGCCGGTCCGTCCGCTCCTGGTGCGGGCGGAGAACCTCGGCCAGGCGCCGGTCAAAAAGTCCGATGGCGTCCTTGAATTCGCTGTCGAAGAGATCGGGGATGGCGGTTCTGAGCGTCTCCTGCAAGTCGTCCTGGTTCAACGGCTGCGCGCCGGCAGAGGCGATGGCATGATCGAGGACTTGGTTCAGCCGAAGCGCGCCCTGCCTGCAAAGCCGCTCGTGTTGCTCGGCCAGGAATTCATGGGTTCGCTTCTTGTCACCGGCCAACAGGTCGTGCGCCGCGACGCGCTCTCGATGCAAGTCCTTAATTCGTTGGTCGAACGTCTTCATGCGCGATAACAGATCTTCCAGCGGCAATTCCAAGGTCCGCAACGATAGCCGCAGCCGCATGATGACATCCCCGTTGATGTCCCCGGCTTTATGGCGCACGGCTCGCCGCAATGAATCCATCTTTTCCCGCGCAAGAAACCCCAAAAGGTGCCGCTCGACTTGGGCCATCCCGCTCTTGTGCCAAAGTTGCGAATCGCCGATGGATTGGGCCTTTAACCCATCTCTGGCCGAGACTGGAAAAACGGGCGCTTCGCGGCTTTCGCCGGCCTGCTGAGAAATGACGTTTTGGAAGAACTTCGTCGCATCGTCAACTTCGGCCTGGTGCAGGTAATCGACCTTGTTCA
>JBEKXM010000078.1:0-11579 GCA_049512115.1 Tepidisphaeraceae bacterium
GCTGGTTGAAGTTGGCCGCCAGGATGGTGAAGTCCGCAGCGTTGACCAGGCCGTCCAGATTGGCGTCGCCCAGCAACGTGTACTTCACTTCGATCTGGCCGGAGGGCAGGCCGGAGACGACGTTGTCTTTCCCATCGGCGTAGCCGAGGGCATATCCAGTGTTGACGGCGGCGGCGGAACTATTTATGCCGTTTCCATTCCATGCGCCGCTGGCATGGCCGCTGGTCAGGTAACCAGCGATCGTTGAAATTGGATCGCTGTTTGTGCCGTAATCGATCAAGAGCGTATTGTTTCCCAGGTTGACGGACGCTCCGGAAGCGATCAAGAGGGATGAAACGGTGGAAACACCGGTGCCGTTAGCGAATGTGAGAGTTCCGCCATTCAAAGAAATCGAGCCGCCACTGAGCGCTGAAGTCACGGTCGGTGTGCCGCCGTTGATCGTCACAGTCGTGGAACTGACGGGAACCACTCCGTAATTCCAATTGCCGGCATTATTCCAGGTCGTGGAAGCGTTTCCGGTCCAGGTGTCCGTCGCCGCGCCAAGGGTGGTCTCGATCGCCGGCAGCAATGACTGGGCTCCATAGGTTCCCCCGGATGTGAAGTAGTCCTGACCAAGTTCCCAGATCATTATTCCGCCAAAACCGTTTTGAATGACGTATTGAGTCTTCTGTTGAGCGGTGTCAATGCCATTAAAGCCCCAGGTATTGCCGCCGACGGTAACGGTGTCAACATTGGCGGCAGGATAAGCCCCGCCGTTGGCGGCCGCGTACGCGCTGAGGATCTGTGAGTATCCTTCCGAGGTGCTATTGGACCAACTGGTTCCCGCGCTGCCGAAAAATGGCACCCCCATGTACAGGTCGGCCTTCGGCACGCCGTAGTTCACCCATCCGGTGAGATAGCTGATCGATTCGCTGTAGGGAGCGCTGGAGTTATATTCGAGGTCGTAATCCATCACCAAGTATCGATCGATGTCGGAAAGATCGGCTTGCGGGATGATATACGGAGTTGAAACCTGAACGGCCGCGGACAACACCAGCCCTTTTGCCGACGTGGCCGCGTGAAGCGATGCCAGCAGGCTTCCGTAGCTGTTGATCTGCGTCTGCGTCAGGCTTCCGGTAGTAGGCTCGTAGTCCAGATCGACGCCGTCAAGATGATAGGTCGAACAGAACGAAATGATATTGTTCACGAAGTTTGTGGTTGCCGTTGAGCTTTGCGCGATCGCGAGAAACTGGGATGACGGATCAATGGTGATGCTGACCGACACCCGCGGGGAGGCGGCGTGGGCCGCCGTCACGAGCGTCTGCAATTGTGAAAAGCTGTAGCCATCGACCGAAGTTGTCCCAAGCGATCCGGTGCTGCTGGCAACGACGGCAAAATAGTTGATTTGGGTCAGCGCGCTTAAGTTGATGCTGTTGAAGTGACTGAATTCCCAATCGGGAAGATAGCCAATCACCACGGGACTTGTCGAAAGCAGCGTCCGAGACTCCAGGGGCTCAATCGCGGCGCTGCGAAACCGTGCGGTAGATCGATGCTTCACCATGCATTTCTCATTTCCTTCGATGATCGAATCCCCGCGCGATTTCCTCGCCGGCCTCACCCTTTCTATCTTAATGGATAATAATGCGAAAAAATGAAATGTCCATCAAATTCAGAGCGGATTCAGCTTTGGCCGCTATGGCTCGATGACAACGCCAAGCGGTCCAGCCTTGGCAACACGCTCCGCCGAACCGCTGTGCTGGCGGAAGAAGGCGAGTATGGCGATCGCGGATGCAGCGGCGATGGCAGCCTGCGTCCACCAGATTAAGCGGAAATCAGGAACAACGCCGGCTGCCGTGTGCCTGGTGAATCGATCGAATAATTGCGAATAGGGCCCGGCCAGCGCCGGTCCCAGACCAAACAACACAATTCCAAATACGGTCTGGGCCGAATGTCGAATCCTAGGCGGAAACATCTGTTCGACATAGAGAATCGCCGTGGTAAAGAAACACGCGAACGCAATCCCGTGCAGGGACAACGAAATAATGACAACGGGGGCCGCCGGTTTCATCGCGAACACCATAAATCGAATTGCCTGCGCCGTGGCTCCGGTGACAAGGATAATGGTGTATCCAAATCGCCGAAGCAGCGGCCCAAGCGCAAAAAGGAAAACGACCTCGCTGAACTGTGAGATGGCTAACGTGGGGCCGACATATTTCAGCGGGATTCCCACGTCGGTTGAAAGGAAGGGCCCGATATTGATGTAATAGGCCGTATGTATGGCCGCTATTGGAATTGCAATGAGCATCAAGACCAGCACCGAAGGCTCATGTAGAAATTCGGCGGCTTTAATTGAAAGCAGCGGCCCGCTCGCGGTGTCCGCCGGCGGAGTGGCCGGAAGCACAAAATATGAATAGCCGGCATAACCGACAGCCAGCATTGCCGCAGCCCGCATGGCGTATGGAATTCTCGCAATATTGGTCGCATGATCACCCGATCGAAGCACGACGTACGTGAACGTCGCGGACGTCACGATCCAGCCGACCGTGCCCCACATTCGCACACGTGGAAAAGTGTGCTGACGATCCGTGAGATGGCTCAGCGCCAGAGAATTCGCCAGGGACTGCGTCGGCACATAGGCGATTGAAAAGCAAAGCATGATGCCAAAAAAGGGTGCGAATGCGGTTGAAGACGCGTTAACGAATAGGAGGAGGGCGGCGATGCAATGCAGTCCCGCCAATGCTCTTTCCGCGTTGAGCAAGCGGTCAGCCGTGTGGCCTGCAATAATGGGCGCGGTCAATGCCCCGATCGCATTGGCGAAGCCCAGCACCCAGCCAGTCTGCCCCGATGTAAAGCCCAGGCCGTGGAGCGATCTAGGGGCACCGAGATAGTTTGCAAGGTACGGATACCACATTCCCCGAACGGCATATTCAAGGAACATCATGATGCAGAGGCGGAGCGTGATGGATCGACTTACCATGGGACCAACGCGATCCTGCCAAAGCGCATGCCCGGATGCAACCGGTCGCCCCTGGCAGTTTAGGAATTATGTGATCATGACGCACACGTCGACTTATTATCAATTCAGATAGTAATTTGGAGCGTTCGCAACGCCCCCTCGTTCGCCGTGGATCGATGACCGAGCCACCCGGATTTCTCACGCAAATGCTGGGAAACATGGGCCATTTCGCATTTGGCATGGGTCTGGTTGAAGCGAGGACCGGCGAGATTCTCAGTGAGCGCCACAGTGGCATTTTAATAGAACTTCCCGACTTTTTACTTGCATGAATAACCTCAATGATTTAACATTTGGGCTGTATAATCTTGTTGATACACCCCTGAAGGAGAGGTTGATTATGAAGCGTTCGCTGATCTGTTCCGCGGCGGCCGCCGCCGCTGTCGCGCTTGCGGCCTCTTCCGCAATGGCCGATTTGGTTTACTCATTTGAAACCCTTTACGATTCCACGAACAATCCCAATCCTGCGGGAACTCGACCCGATGATTTTACGAACAACAGCCCTCCGTCCCAACCAACGGTCATCAGCCAGTCGACGATCGGCGTCACCGACGGATCGTATTCGATGGAGTTTCAGCAAGGGGCCGCCGCTTCTTTCACCGGCGCGATAACGCAGTTGATTCCCGCGATCATCGACGATCCGAGCACCACCGCCCTTGCCTTTGATCTCACGATTCCGGCCACCGGAAATTTCACCGGCAATTTTGCGAACCTAGGCATCAGCGAATTCGGCAACAATGCGTCGCAGGGGCTCATGGGAGCGCAAGTACAGACGGTTACCGCTTCGGAGGTCAACATCGCTCTCGCGCCCGGAACGTATCATTTCACCATGCCGCTGATTGCGCTTTTCAACCCCGTGACCGGCGACTCTGATGTCCCGTTTTCCAATTGTTTCGGCAGCGACACCAGTACACAGATGACCCCATCGTCCTTCGAGTTTTACATCAACAAATCCACCGACAGCGCATTGAATATCTACATGGATAACGTCACGAGCATCGGACTCCAAACCGTCGGAACGTGGGCCCATACCACGGGCGGAAGCTGGTCCACGCTGGCCGATTGGACCGGTGGAATTCCCCAGGTTGCCCTCGACACCGCCAACTTCACCAGCGCGATTGCGGGCGATTCGACCGTTACTCTCGACGGCAACCGTTCGGTCGGCACGCTGACTTTCAATAACTCCCACCACTACACCATTGCCCAAGGCACGGGCGGCATTCTGACGCTCGACGGCGGCGGCAGTCCGACCCTCACCGGCGGCGGTAAAAACACTTCCTTCATTACCGACTCCGGCGGAATGCACACGATTTCGGCGCCGGTGGACTTGAATACCAACACCGCCATCACCGTCACCAACGCCGGGGATGCCCTTAACATTTCCGGCCCCATTTCCGGGGTCGGCCACTTGACGGTTTTGGGAAACGGCACGGTCGGGATCAGCGGCTCCAACACCTATGTCGGCGGGACCACGGTAAGCTCGGGCGTACTACTCGTAGGTTCCGCACTGTCACTTCCCAGTTCAAACAGCGTCGTCAGTATTGCTACAGGCGCGAAGGTGCAGTTTGCCCTTGGTATTGGTGCGCCGACCGTGCAGATGCCGAACATTGCCGCCGGCGGCACGCTCGACATCACCAACAACCACCTGTTCATCAACTATACAACCAGCGATCCTATCTCGACGGTCGCGGCAGACATCAAATCCGGCTACAACAGCGGCCACTGGAACGGCACGGGCATCATGTCCACCGCGGCGCAAACGACCACCAACGGCTTGTCCTATGGGCTGGGCTATGCCGACGGGGCTGACGGCCGAGTCTCCGGCCTGTCCTCCGGCCAGATCGAAATCAAATACACGCTTCTCGGCGACGCCAATCTGGACGGCCTGGTAAACGCCGCCGACTTCACCATCCTGGCGGCGAACTTCAACCAGCCGGTGACCGGCTGGGACCAGGGCGATTTCAACTACGACGGCCTGGTCAACGCCGCCGACTTCACCGATTTGGCGGCGAACTTCAACCAGAGCGTGAGCGGCGCGGCCGTATCGGGCGGCGACGCTGCCGCCCTGGACGCATTCGCCGCGGCAAATGGCATCAGCCTGGCGAATGTTCCGGAGCCGGCAAGTGCGGGGATGATGGGGATGGCTGGATTGGGAATGGTCCGCCGGCGGCGACGCAGATAACCCAACAGCGGCGGACGAGTCTGTCCGCCGCGTTGCAGTTCCTCGTCGGCTGTGTCCTGGTGTTCATCGCCGGAATTTCCTGAAGTTCCGCGGCCTACTTTGCATCGGAGGCGAAGCCTGTGGCGAGCTTGCGGAGCCTTGCAGAGACGTTGAGCATCGCTCGCGCCTGATGGTAACAATCGGTCCAGGCGTTGCTCTTGGGAAATGGAACCGGATGGTTGTTGTTATAAAGCCGCGGATACCATCCGCCGTGGATCTTGTCGATTTCGTATTGGTTGATCCAGTTCCATTGCCGGACAAATGCGACCCAATATTGAGGCGTCTCGTGGCCGTAGCGCTCGTGCATTAACAAAAGGGCGTTGAGCCACTCCGCCTGGACCCACCATTCCCGCTGGGCGACGTAACCTCCGCCGGAGATTCCCCCTGAGTTGTAAAGGCCGCCGTGCTGGGAATTAAGTCCATATTGCATCGCATGGTCAACCAGCCGCCGGGCCTCCGTCCAAGTCTTGGCGTCCTGTGGAATCCCCAGGGCGGCGGCGGCTTCGGTCAACAAATATGCAGTCTCAACATCGTGCCCATAAGAATCGTCGGATTGGCGTGGTTGCCAGTTTGCGGTGAAAAACTGAACCAAGTAACCCGGCTCGGCATAAATCCTGTCGCGCACAATCTCGAACATTTCGTTCAGCCGCGCCTTCACCGTCGGATCGGGCCAGACCTCATACAGGGCGGTCAGTGCTTCCAGAAGGTGGATGCTGGTGTTCATCGATTTCTCATCGGTGCGGACTCCGATGGGATTCACACCGGCGGCGACAAGCTCGTCCGCCGATTTTGAGCCATCGGGGGCCACTTCCAGATACCCGCCGTTTTTCTCGTCGTGCCCGTGCTGGTCGTACCAGCGGAAGGCCTTTTCGGCCAAGTCCAGTGCCACCTGATCGTGCGTGACCTTGTAATTCGTGGCCGCGGCGAAGATCCCAAACGCATTGCCGTACCCTTCCTTTTCGGCGCCGCCGGCGCCGGCGGGCTTGCCGGAATCGTCGACCGCCCAGAAAAACCCACCCCGCTGGCGGTCCCATATCTTCTCCGCCAGGAATGTCAGGCCGTGTCGTGACTGCGCAAGATACATCTTGGCCTTCGCCGGGAACCGCCCGGCCGCCTCGGCGGCGGTCCAGGTCAATCGGGATTCGTAAACGATTCCCTTGGACCCGCCATCCCCGCGCGACCAGTCCACGCTGTAATCCTGAAAGAAGCCGCCTCCCTCACCATCGAACGCGACGGGGAACCATTTGTCCAGAATCTCAAGCCGGAGATTCGATTCCACTTCACTGGCCATGCGAAGATACAACTCAGTCTCTGGCCTATTCTGGGAATCGTTGCTCTTATAACCGCTGTCGTTCGCTACTACGCCCGGAGCCGGTACGTTGTGCTTCGAAGGAATACACCTCGAGCATCCTGCGGCGACAAGCATGCCGGACCCTAATACGATTGACTGCACCCCTCTGAGGAAATGGCCGACTCCGGGATTTCCCATAAAAACCTAGGCCGACGAACGTCGGCTGCCATTTTGCGTACTGTACCGAGGTTCGGAGTTTGGACAAATGTTGTTCTTGGCTCACGCCGTCCACACATATCGGGATTATATGTGCTCCGGCGCGTGGAACGGCTCTTGCCCAGCGGCCCATTCCGCGAGACGTATTCGCAATCCGCCGACCGACCACGCCGCTTGGTCGGCCCATTTCAGCAATGGGTGCGGATGATTGACGCCGATTGCCTTTAGGCGCTTGGCGAGACGATGGAGATATTGCTCTTGCCGCGCCAAAGCCGCGTCCACGATGGCTACTTGCTCGGGCGTGAGTTTCGGCGAAACCCGCCTACGGCCTGTAATTCACCACCACGTCGTTGATCTTGAGCTTCGTGCCGTCGCGCACGATCGTCCCGCCGGCTGGGGCAAGCACCAGTACCATCGCCCGATCCGCCTCGATCGCCAGCGGCAGCTTCCCGCTCACGTTACGCCGGATGAACTGCCCGCTCACCGTATCGTAGAGGTCGCACGCGGCAGGCCCCACGTCAAAGCTGATCGTCTTCTCCTGCTCATACGGGTTGTAGATCAGGAAGGTCGGATAGCAGCGCGGCCGATAGTAATCCGTCTTCGTTACGTCCCACGCGATGATGCCCGGCACGTCGGTGGCATTGAAGATGCTGCCCAGGAAGCCGATGTGGTTGCCCATGTAAAGGGCGATGTTCTGCGATTCGCCGCTGAACTGGTTCTTGTCGATCCAGTACTGGCCTGACCTGCCGTCATCGTACTTGTGGGCGAAGAATGCAATGGGATCGCCCGTCGCATACGGTCGGAACGGATGAGCTGCATCCACATGATGCGGCTCCGTGCGAAAGCCCTCATACGAAAAAAGGAATCCCTTGCCCTCGGGCAGACTCTCCCGCCAGTTCAGATGATCCTGATGGTTGTAATCCAGATCGATCCCCAGGAAGAAGCGGCAGCTATTGGCCGCGTTGAGCGCATAGCGGGCGATGCTGCGGGCGAATCGCTGATCATATCGAACCACGGGCAGCAGCCAGGCCGGAGCTTGGTAGCTGCCCATCGCGAACGCGTAGAAGCCATTGTTATCGGGCCAGCGCCACCAGGCACCATCCAGGCCGTCGCAGGTCATGCCGTTGAAATTCGTGCCGTGGGTAATCGCCCACTCGTGGACAAATTCCGGCAGGCGCGTGTAGTCGCCGAACCAGTTGTCCATCATCCACTTCATGTCGAAGTCATCTCCCTGCTCGGCGTTGATGCGCGCCATGACCAGGGGGCCCATAGCATGCGAAATCTCGTAGCGCCCGGGATGCGTGAGCTGCCAGCGCAGCGCCGCCTTCGCGCACTCCAGGTATTGGCGATCGCCGGTCCATTGGAAGCCCGCGTACAGCATCCATGCCAGGCACGAGGCATTGCCGGGGTTCCAGTCGATCTGGATCGGCCGGACCCGGCGCCCGGCGATGTCGTACCCCTGTTTGAGATCGGGGTGATCGGGGCAGCCGAAGGCCTTGGCCATCTGCAGGAGAAAGGCAAACTCCTGATCGATGTTGCGGCGATAGCCGGGATCGTGACGGTTCAGGTCCGTGATCATCACACCAAGGGCCAGCGGCCAGTAGCCGTAGATGACGTGGCTGACGTTGCCGCCGCGCTGACCGATTCGATCCTGATAGACCCCTTCAGCCTCATCGAACCAGCATTTGCAACCGGCCGTCCAGTCGATGCCGGCGTAGGTATGCATGTCCAGGTCCATAAGCTGCGCGCCGATGACTGCGGACAGACACGCAATTGCCTCGCCGTCATCAGTTGCCGATTTACGTCCCGGCGCCAGATAGGGTGGGAAGCCGAAATATTTCCCTCCCGGGGCCAGGTCCACTGCGGGAAGATTTTTGCCCGTCGCGGCCGGATCGAAGACCATCCGGTAGTAATCCGTCGCGGTCTGCTTCCAGTCAATCACGTGCAGCGGTTGCGGCATGCGGGAAATGGTCTGGACCCAGGGAATATCGATCTGCGGCTCGGCTGCAATGGCCGAAGCGGCCATGCCGGCTGCCGTCGCCAACGCGAAACACCAGATTTCAAAGGTGGGCATTTTGACGCGATCGCTCCTTCCTTCGCGGATCCGGTTGCACCCCAGTAGCACTGCAGTCTTTCGCGAACCGCTCGGATATCAAAGTGCGGTTGACGCGAAAAACGATGGTCACGCTGTTTCGGATGGGAGGATGCCGACGTTCGCCAGTGTTCCCGAGCCGGCAAGTGCGGGTATGGTCGTTATGGCTGGATTGGGCATTCTCGGCCGGCGACGACGATCGGTCGGGTGATGCAATAATAGATGGTGAATCAGACGGAGATCACGCAAACGTGTATCCTGGGTTTGTATTCGCGGAAGGTGTAAAACTGCGAGAAACCAACTGGCGCGATCGCGGAAAATTACCAGGAACTCGCCGGGTCCGGTTTTCCCTCCCGCGATAAATTGAGGAGGTTGCAGAATGAAATTGCGACGTCTATCGGGAGTTTCCATTGCGGCGATGCTGACGCTGGCTTTTCTGGCGTCGAGAACGATCGCCGCCGAAGAGAAGCTGTCTGATCTGGCCTACAAGAGCTACAAGTTGGATCAAGGCGCGGTGGTGATCGATACCAGTGGCACGGCGAAGTTGCGGATTTCGTTTGTTTCGCCGTCCGTGGCGCGCGTCCAAATCGCGCCCATGGGCGAATTTGTCGCCAATCCGTCGCCGGCCGTCGCCGGAACGCCCAAGGTTCTGGCGGATACCCGCATCACGGATGGCCCGGACATGCTCGTCCTGCACAACGCGGGGCTGACGCTCCACATCGACAAGCAACACCTGCGCGTGGACGCCTATGATGGTCAAGACGCCAAGGCAGTCTCGCTGGAGGCTGCCGACGGCACGTCGTGGGACACGGCCAATGGCAGAATCCGGCACAGCCGGGTACTGGACAACGCCGAGCATATTTATGGCCTGGGCCAGGACAATTCCAATCGGGGCACGCTGGACCGCCGCGGCACGATTCGCGACCTGTGGACCGGCCAGCAGATTCGTTCGGGAAATGTCACGGCGAATTATCCGGTCCCGTTTTATCTATCGACTGGGATCGAGAACCGCGGCTACGGTTGCTTTGTCGACAATGTCTGGCGGCTGAGATTTGACCTGGGTCGGAGCCAAAAAGACCGGCTGACGTGGACCGCGCCGGGCGGGCCGATTGATTATTACTTGATGAACGGGCCATCATTTAAGACGGTGATTGACCAATACACGCAGTTGACCGGTCGTCCGACGATGCTGCCGTTGTGGGCGCTGGGATACTGGCAAAGCAAATGCGTTTATACGACATTCGAGGAAATTAACCGGATGGTGGATCGCCTCAAAACCGACGGTCTTCCGGTCGATATTGTGGTGATCGACGCGAACTGGCCGAAGATCCAAAACGACTTTATATGGACGGATTCATACGCGAATTCACCCAAGAAACCGGAGGAGTGGCTGGCCTTATTTCATCGGCGGGGACTCAAGGTGATTCAATCGAACTGCGGGCCGATGATCCGACCGCAGGCGGAGAATTACGCCGACGGATGGGGCAAAGGATTATTTGCGACGGATGGGAACGGCAAGCCCGTCACGTGCGGATACTACAAAGGAAACCTGCTGGACTTTACGAATCCGGATCTGGCGCCTTGGTTGTGGACCCAGCTCAGGGTGCTCACCCGGCAGGGGATCGATGGGTCGTGGCTGGACTTGATCGAGCCGGAAGGGGAACCGCCCACGACCGTGTACAAGATGGGCAAGAGCGCCGACATTCACAACTCGTATGCGCTGCGCGTTTACCGCACCTACTTTGATTACTACCGGAGCCTGCGGGCCGATAGCCGTCCGGTCATCCTCGGCCGTGCGGCGTCGGCGGGCACGCAACGGTTCGGCGGCATCGTGTGGTCGGGGGATGTCTACTCCGACTGGCCGACATTCCAGGCGCACATTCCCGAGGCGCAGAACACCGGACTCTCCGGCCTGCCATACTGGACCAACGACAGCGGCGGGTTCATGACCGGGTTTCTCAACAACGATCGATATGGAGCACATGCGCGTTTGTACGAGCGCTGGTTTGAGTTCACCTGCTTTGCGCCCATTACCCGCGCGCACAAGGCCGGACCGTCAGAACCTTTCCAGTTTGGACCGGTGGTCGAGGCGTCCGCCAAAAAATATCTGAAGCTGCGCTACCGGCTCCTGCCGTACATTTACAACCTGATGCACGAATGTGTCACGACCGGCGTCCCGATGCTTCGACCGCTGGTGTTGGAGTTCCAGAACGATCCCGGCTCGGCCACGGCCAAGACCCAGTTCATGTTTGGCGGCGATATGCTGGTGGCCCCGGTCATTTGGGCCGACGCGACGGCCCGGCAGGTCTATCTTCCGCCCGGGAACTGGATCAACTTCGACGAAGGATTTGAAACGGCGGGCGGCACAACGCTGGGTGTGGCCGCGCCGCATGACCGGATTCCGCTGTTCGTTCGCGCCGGCGCGATACTGCCGACCGCTCCGGACATGATGTACACCGGCGAAAAACCCTGGGACCCGATCACGCTGGAGGTGTGGCCCGCGGGCGAATCCACCGGCAAGCTCTTCCAGGACGACGGCGCCACGACCGCCTTTGAACACGGTGATTCAACGACGAGCACCTTTCTCTGCATCGAACGCGCGGGCAAGAGCATCACCTTCCATGTCGAGCCCAACAACCAGAAATTCGGACCCAAGCAATGGATTGCCGAGTTCCATCTCACGTCCGTTCCCATATCGGTCGCTCTGGACGGCAACGCGTTGGCCAATGATGCCGCCGGCGACGCTGCCGCGGGTTGGTCGTGGGCA
>JBEKXM010000079.1:0-11578 GCA_049512115.1 Tepidisphaeraceae bacterium
ATCGGGGACAAAATAGCTCAAAAACGCCCCGCCTTGGAGGGGATGGCCTTCCCTGCCGGCGGCGTTCACGATGTCGGCCGATTCGGACTTGATGAACTCGCGATGCTCCTGATTGAGGGGCAACCGCCAGATTTGTTCGCCCTCGGTTTGTCCGGCGTCGGTCAGTTCTTTGACAAGCTGGTCGTTGTTGCTCATGACGCCGGCGATGGATCGGCCCAGGGCGACGACCACGCCGCCGGTGAGGGTCGCCAGATCGACGACGGCGGCGGGCTTGTAGGTTTCCACGCCCCAGGCCAGGGCGTCGCCGAGGACCAGCCGGCCCTCGGCATCGGTGTTGGTGACCTCGACCGTTACGCCGTTGTACATGCGAAGGATGTCGCCGGGGCGATAGGCCCTGGAACTGAGGACGTTTTCGGCGCTGGCCATAACGCCGACGATGCGGACGGGCAATTTCAGCTTGGCGGCCGCGTACATCAAACCCAGGACGGCCATGGCGCCGCATTTGTCGAAGATCATTTTCCCCATTTTGTCGGCGGGCTTGATGGAAATCCCGCCGCTGTCGAACGTGATAGCCTTGCCGACGACCAGGAGCGTTTTGGCGTTTCGTTTGCGGAGGGCGAAGCCCTGTCCGCGGGCCGGGCGATGATCCAGAACGATCAAGCGCGGCGGGGTGTGTATGCTGCCGCCGCCGACGGCCAGGATGCCCCCCATACCCAGCCGGGCCAATTGTCTTTCACCCATGACAGTGCAGCGCAGCCCGGCCGCACGAGCCATGGCCTGAGCTTGTTTTGCCAGGGTCGGCGGGTTGACGTCGTTGCCCGGCCGGGAGGCGATGGTGCGGGCGAAATTCTGGCCGGTGCAGACAATCCTGGCGCGCTCGACGGCCGCGCGGGCAATCGACAATCCATCGGCAACGATCGAAATGGCGATGGGTTTGGCGGTCTGCTCGTCGCCGTTATCGCCCTTTTTGGAAGCGGTTCCCTTGTATTGGCGATAGTCGAAGGCGGCGAGAAATACCCCGGTGGCGACCGCGTCGGCGGCGGCATCGGTCGAGATTGTCTTGACATCCGGCAGGACGATCGCCGCGCGAGCAACGCGCTGCTTTCGCAACGCCCGCAGGGCGGCGCCGGCGGATTGACGAATCGTCTCGGTGGAAATTTTGTCGGCTCTGCCCAGGCCGACGACAAATACGCGCCGAGCGGACCGTCCCTTGCCCACCAGATCGAAGCCGATTTCCTTGGCCTTTCCGGTGGCAACCCCGGCGGAAAGGAGCCGATCGACGCTGGCGGCGACGTCTTTGCCGGCCCGCCTGGCGGCCGGTGGCGCGGTCGATTCGTTCTGTGCAACAAACACCACGACCGCCGGCAGTTTTGCCGGCAGCCGTTCGGTCACGGAAATCTCCACGGGGGCGCTGGTGACAATCATAATCGCCGCAAAGTAGCCCAAATGACCCGCGGCTTCAATTCGCAGGGGCGATTTCAATTGTGCGGGTAATCGGCGGAAGACATGCGCTGGCGTCGCAGGCTTGATAGGAGAGCTTCAGTTTCAACGTTCCCGAGGGCGCCAATTTGAACCGCACTGAAATCTCAAATTGATTCCGCAACTCGCCGGGCGGATATTCAATCGCCTCCACCGCCCCGCCGGTGACGGTAAGACGGGTTGGCTCGACGGCGGCATCGTGGGCATTGAGATGATATCCCGGAGCCACCCGGCACGTGACGCGAAGAAGCGGTCCGTCCCATTCCGCGTCCGTATCGGTGACATAAGCCGCCAATTCAGCCGGGGACCGGGGGAGATCGGGCTGGGATTCGCCGGCGACAGTGATTTCGCCCCGATCTCGGAGGTGGAGCATAGCCGCCTGGACCAACGCGCTCATCCCCTCGCCGGCACCCTCCATCTGTCCGGCAAACGCAGAAATCGTCGCCTGGGCGGCTTTCCAATCGCCAAGTTCGAGCAGAGCCATGGCCGCCACGCCGTTGCCGCTGGGAAGCGGGCTATCGCTGCCGACCATTTGGCGGACGATCAAATCCGTGGCCTGCTCGTCGGTGTAGAAAAATCCTCCCTCCGCGCCGGCGGAAAAACGATCCAGCATGATCTTGGCCAATTCAATCGCCTTGGCGCGATATTCCGCGCCGGGCAGCGCGAGCAGGGCCTGAATTAGAAATGCGTAATCGTCAAGGAATGCGGGCTGTTTCGCCGCTGCCCCGGCGCTGACGCGAAGCAGGCCGCCCTGGGCATCGCGATGGGCGCCCAGCAGGAAATCCGCGCAGGCCTGGGCGGCCTTCAGATACCGCTGCTCCTTCAGGACGGTCCCGGCATGGGCCAGGCCACGGATCATCAGGGCGTTCCAACTGGTAAGAATCTTCCGATCCAGGATCGGCTGCTTGCGCGCCCGCCGAATCCCGTACAAAATTTGCCGCGCCTGATCCAGATCGGGATCGGTCAATGCCGATCCGTTGTCCGGATCGGCAAGAAACAGCACGTTTCTGTCGGGCATGCCGTCGCCATGATGGGGGTCGGTGAAGTTGGGGCCATCGTCCAATCCATAGACCCTGCAGAACCTTTCCGCGTCCGATTTTCCGGCCAGGGCATCGGACACTTGTTGGCGGGTCCAGAGATAGTTGTCCCCTTCCTTATCGTCCACCTCGGCGTCGAAAGCGGTGAGAAAGGCGCCGGCGTCGGCGGTCATTTCCCTAAGCACGAAATCCGCGATTCCCCGCGCGATCGCGGCGTAGCGGGAGTGGCCGGTCTGGCGATGGGCCTCGGCATAAATCCAAAGGAGCATCGCGTTGTCATAGAGCATGATTTCAAAATGCGGCACGAGCCAGCGGGCGTCGGTGCTGTAGCGGTGGAATCCCCCGCCGAGATGGTCGCGAATCCCGCCGTAGGCCATCGCGTCCAAGGACCGGGTCAGCATCCGCATCAGTTCGGGATCGGGGTTATCGCGCAGATAGACGAGCAAAAGTTCCAGGAGCGTCTGGCGGGGAAATTTCGGCGCGGTCCCGAATCCGCCATGTTCTTCGTCGAAATCCGCTGCGCTGCGATCGATCAAATCCTTCACCCAGGCTTGGTCGATCTTGGCGCCGGCCGCGGGCCGGCGGGGTCGGGATATCTGGCGAAGAATCCCGGTGATTTGCTCGGCGGATGCGTTCACCTCGTCGCGGCGGCGGGCAAAGGCATCGGCGACGGCCGCCAGAATTTTCGGAAATCCCGGCCGGCCGTGGGAATCGGCCGGTGGAAAATATGTTCCGGCGTAAAACGGCCGCAGATCGGGGGTCAGGAAGACGCTCATCGGCCATCCCCCCTGCCGGGTGATGACCTGGACGGCTGTCATATAGAGCTGATCGACGTCCGGACGCTCCTCGCGATCCACCTTGACGTTGACGAATGCCCGGTTCATTTGGGCGGCAATCGCGTCGTTTTCGAAGCATTCGCGTTCCATGACATGGCACCAGTAGCAGGTGCTGTAGCCGACGGAGAGAAAAATCGGCCGATCCTCCCGCCGGGCACGCTGCAGGGCTTCATCGCCCCAGGGATACCAGTCCACCGGATTGTGCGCATGCTGGAGGAGATACGGGGAGGTTTCGGACGAAAGACGATTCGAATTCGACAAGGCTACTCCTGCATTTGAACGTCAGTCGCACAGCGCGGAACGATGCCGCATTCCGGACATCATTGAGAAAAGGTGGGAGAATTCGACGCGTGCGACTGGCGCGCCTGACCCTTGAAATACTTGCGGACGTACGCCAGATAGCAAAACATGAGGAGCAAAATCGGTAATTGCAGAGCTAACATTCTGGTGGGGCTCATGTACCCGAGTTTCTTGAACGCGTCGATTTGCTGTGCGCTGAGGCCGACAGCGCGATAGACGTCCTGCTGATCCAATCTCAAATCGGTCATTAAATAAGCAACCGTCGACACGAGGAGGAATGCGGTCGTTCCCCACCAGCCTGCTGGGCGGCATCGGTACGACAACCATGCCAGCACAAGCGCCGCAGCCGCAACGACCATTTGCAGAGACACGGCGGCGGGGCCGCGCAGCACTGTACCGAAGACCGGCATGATCGCCTGTGGCACCGCCATGAGCGTCGTGCCCGCGAAGAGCGTCAGCATCACGACAAGTCCCAGAACCGGAATTGGGCAGCGGTCCGTCCAACGCGGTACTGGATCAAAGTGTTCTAAAGCTGCCTTGACCTGCTGCTTTTTGTAAAACCAGACGAAGGCCGCTGGAATAATCAATAAAAAAAATCCCATCATGAGCATCGTCATGGCCATAATGACCGGGAACATTCCCGTCGGGGGGCCTGGTGTGGCGCCGTTGCCCGGCATGACTTTCGCCATGGCCGGCATCAAAAATGCCATCCAGACCAGAGAAAAGACCCCGCTGATGAGAATCACAGTCCCCAGCGTCAGCACCAACGGCCGCACCCACCGGCGCATCTTGATCGCTCCGATTCCCAACCAGATAAGTGCGCCCGCGACGACAAGATAAAACAGTGCGCCGCTGATCATTGCGGCAGAATTTTGATTGGATGGCTGCGGCACGAACAGCGCCAGCGGCATAAGCAACCCCATGCATCCGCTCGATCCTCCGATGACAATCGCGATGATGCCGAAAACTGTGCCGCCTGTTCGCCATTTCTTGAAATGTAGATCGGCCCCCAGGGATGCATATCCAAGGGGTTGCAAAGCTGGTGGTCCAAAACCCTGGTCCGTCATGTTGGTCGTTCCAATCCAGGGCACTCGAGCATCGTTTCCCCCACGCTATGCAACGGCTTCGCCGGCCGATCACCCATTATGAATATAACAATTCGCGCGGCTCGGCGACACCCGTGTGTATGCGTCGGAATCGTTTCATTCGCCGCGAATTGTACCAGCAGTTAATCCTCCGCCCGGCCGCCTTCCGCCATTTTGACAATCTTAGGATCGAACCGGCCGATGACGTCCACCAAATCCTTTTGCGCGGCCATGACGCGGTGAATGTCTTTGTAGACGCCGGGGACCTCGTCGATTCCGGCTGAGAGCAGTCGAACACCCGCGGCGGCCAGGGCCGGGCGGACGTGCGCCCAGCGGAATTGGAGCTTGGCGGCCCTTCGGCTCATGACGCGGCCGGCGCCGTGGCTGGCGGAATTGAGGGAGCTTTCCTCGCCGCGGCCGCGAACGACAAACCCCGGCGACGCCATCGAGCCGGGGATCACCCCGAGCACGCCTTTGCCCGCCGGGGTGGCGCCCTTGCGATGCACGATCATCTCCCGGCCGCCGTGCGTTTCCTTCCACGCGAAATTGTGATGGTTCTCCACTCCCGCCAGGACATTCGCTCCCAGGGCGTGGGCGATCTTCTGATGAATCATCGCGTGATTGGCCGAGGCGTATTGGCCCATCAGGTTCATCGCAAACCAATATTCACGGCCCGGATCGCTGTCCAATTCCAGCCAGGCCAGGCGTTTCAATTCCGGGGGCAATTCCGGATGAAGTGACATGGCAAGCCGGGAATAGTGGTCGGCGATTGCCGCGCCGGTTCCACGGCTGCCGCTGTGGCTGAGCAGAGCGAGGTAGGACCCGGCAGCCAGGTCCAACTCCGGCGAATCGAGGCAAAGGATTCCGAATTCGACGAAATGGTTTCCGCTGCCGCTGGTTCCCAATTGCGCCCGCGCTTTCTCGAAGAGTTTGGCGGTGAGGGGCAGCGCGTTCCAATCGGCTTGCAATACGTCGTGCTCGAGCGGTTTGGGCTGTTCGCCGCCGACGCCAAAGACCGTTTCCCGCTCCAAAACCTTGGCCAACCGATCGCCCTCGCGATCTAGGCGGTCTGGCGGAATATCCAGGACGGAGAGCTTCATCCGGCAGGCGATGTCCACACCGACGGCGTAGGGGATCACCGCCGCATCCGTCGCCAGGACGCCGCCGATGGGAAGGCCGTAGCCGACGTGCGCATCGGCCATCAAGGCGCCGGAAACCGCGATGGGCAGGTTGGCGGCGTTTTGCATCTGCTCCAAGGCCTGCGGGTCGGTGTCGTCGCCCCAGATGCGGAAGGAAGCGGGATGGGGAGGATCGGGGTCCATGGAGAAGGACGAATTGGGAAATCCGAAATCCGAATGACGAATCAAATCCGAATGACGAAATCCGAAACGGTCTTCATTCGCTCATTCGGGTTTCGGGCTTGATTCGTCATTCGGATTTCGGATTTCGGATTTATTTCACACAATGTTCAATTCCGGCGCGCTCTCCCCCAGATTATGTCTACTGATCTGGCCCGCCAGGTTCTCGACGACGCGCAACAGCGCCTGCGCCAGGCCAGGGTTTCCCTCAAAATTCTTCTCCGGCGTTCCCGCGTCGCTGTTGATGCGAAGTTCCGTGTAAATCGGAATGGAACCGAGAAACGGCAGGCCGAGGCGTTTGGCGGCGGCTTCGGCGCCGCCGCGGCCGAAGAGATCGTGCTCCGAACCGTCGGGGGCGACGAAATGGCTCATGTTCTCGATGATGCCCAGAACGGAAGTCTGCAATTGCTCGAACATGCGCACGGCGCGGATAGCGTCATCGAGGGCGACCTGCTGCGGAGTGGCGACGACCACCGCGCCGGTCAATGGAAGAAGCTGGCAAAGGGTCAGCGGCACGTCGCCTGTTCCCGGCGGCAGATCGACGATCAGGTAATCCAGCTCGGGCCATTCGGTATTGTCCAGAAGCAATTGCTTGAACGCGCCGTGGGCCATGGGGCCGCGCCAGATCAGCGGCTTGTCCTGCTCGACGAGCGATCCCATGGTGACGGCATGAATGCCATGCACGAAATGGGGAATGATCCGCGAGCCGTTGAGCTTGGGCGTCTGGCCCTTGATGCCGAGCATGGTGGGCATGGACGGGCCGTAGATGTCGCCGTCCATGAGTCCAACCGCCGCGCCGGCGCGGCGGAGGCCGACGGCCAGATTGACCGCGATGGTGGATTTTCCCACGCCCCCCTTGCCCGCCCCCACCGCCACGACGTTCTTGACCTGGGGCAGCACGTCCTTGCGCGGCCCAGCGGCGCCGCGCGTGTTGGCGGTCAATTCCAGGGTGACTTCCTTCGCCCCGGCCGCTTTCAACGCGGCGGTGACGTCCTTTTCAATCCGCTCCTTCAACGGGCAGGCCGGCGTGGTCAACTCTACGTTGACGAAAACGCTGTCGCCGTCGAGGCGGATATCCTTCACCATGTTCAGGGAAACGATGTCCTTGAAGAGTTCCGGATCCTTGACGGTCCGAAGGGCATTGATGATTTGCTCACGGGAGATTGGCATTGGGGGATTATAGCGGATTCTGGCATTGGTCATTGGTCATTTGTTATTTCCCCCTTTGGCGTTCTTGGCGGCTTGGCGGTTCAATCGTTGTTCCATTCGCCGGAAAACACTTCGACGGCCGGGCCGGTCATGTAGACGCAGTTGTCTTTCTGCCGCCAGTCTAGCGTTAAATCACCGCCGGGAAGGTGGGCGAGGATTTTTCGATCGGTCCGGCCGGTGATTTCGCCGGCCACGCAGACGGCGCAGGCGCCGGTTCCGCAAGCCAGGGTGATTCCAGTGCCGCGCTCCCAAGTTCGCACGATCACCTCGCCGCGAGATTGGACCTGCACCCAATGCGCGTTGATCCGCCGGGGGAACGCTTCGTGCCGCTCGACGAGCGGACCGAGCCGCGCCAGGTCGATTCCGTTCACATCATCCACGAATATTACCGCGTGCGGATTGCCCATCGAGACGAACGCCGCGTGGGAAATATGGCTTCCTTCGATCGAAAGCGAATATTCATTCGATCTGGTTGACGCATTAAGGAGTCTGGATTCGACGGGAATCTTCGCCAGCTCCAGTATCGGCTGGCCCATGTTGACGGTGACGCTGCGAACGTCGTCGCCCTCGAGTTGCAATTCGAGGTTAAGGATGCCCCGGCCGGTTTCCACTTTCATGGGATTGCGGTTGGAAATTCCATGCTCGAAGGCATATTTGGCCACGCAGCGGACGCCGTTACCGCACATTTCCGATTCGCTGCCGTCGGCGTTGAACATTCGCATGCGAACATCGGCGAGCTTGGAGGGGAGAATGAGGATCAACCCATCCGACCCGACGCCAAAATGTCGGTCGGAGATTTCCCTGGCCAGGCGCGCGGGGTCGGCAACCGTCTCGGTAAATCCGTTGACGTAAACGTAATCGTTGCCGCTGCCCTGCATCTTGGTGAATTTCATCGCCGTAGGAGATTCTAGCAACGGGCGTCGAAAATGGCGCGGCGGCGGATTGGAAAGGAGAGAGGGGGTGTCGCATTCCGGGAATTTGCGCCACGAATTTGTGGACATCATAAAACTACGAAAGGACGCTTGGGGGCGCTGACAGTGTCGCGGTTTTCGATAGCGAAGCGCGGGTCATTGTCAATGTCAGCGCCATTTTCGGAGCGAATTTTCGGGTGGCTGCCAATCGGCTGCGCGGCGCGGCGTCGGAAAATGGGAAACGGGCCCGATTCGGATGATCGAAAAACACTCTCCCTCTATATTTATAGCCGACAGGTGAAGGTTTAGGTCGTGTTTTTCCAGAATTTTTGCCGTTGGCGAACAAAATCTTCGGACGGGCGGGGGACGATTCCCGGCCAACCTGCCAGCGGTCGCTATTTTGGGCCCGCGTCGACGGAGAAATCCGAAAACACCATGGCCAGTCCCACGATCGCGCCGTCCAATCGCCTCTGGAGTTCGCCGGCGCTGGCGAGCTTGCCGTGCTCGGTGTCATCGGCAATCGCGTTCGCGGCGTCGACGATGGCTTTTTCGGCGGCGAATTCGGTTTGTTCCTCGGTTTCGCCCTGGATCGGCACGCGGCGGTGGAAACGGAATTGAAACCGCAGGGTGCGCGGCACGTCAAATTTCCAGACGCCGTCGGCGTTGTGGAAATAGACAGCGCCGCGCGGCCAGACGCCCTGGCCTAGAAAGGATGGCGATGGGTTGAAGATCACCGTGTCGCCGGATATCTGGGCGTCCTTGCGCTCGACACGCGTCAAAATATCTTCCAGAGTAAACACGGTGTTGCCGGAATAGAAATTCAATCCCATCGCATGCGCCCCAAACCGGGCGATCGCGGTCTTCTGAAGCCGGTAAATGGCCAGATCGACGTCAACGATCAACGGCATGGATCTGACCAACCGCGGATCGGCGGAAATGGGGAAATAGAGTTGTGACCTGAAAGCGGCGGCATCGCCGCGGTCGTGGGCGTCGATGATCGACACCAGGACCTGGCGACAGGCTTGGTATTTGTCTTCGTCGGATTGCAAGGCCGCGGGGGCGGCAGCGCTGTTGGCCGGCGGCGGGTTGGCGCCGTCTGCCAGGACCTGCTTCGCCGACCACCAACCGGCGGTCACGACGGCGAGGGTGATCAGCAACGCGAAGGTGGCCATTTTGAGCCGGGTTAACTGCATCATGATGTTGGTTCCTTTGGCAAGGGCCACAATGGCCGGCGCCGCGCCGGCGCCGCCGTGGCATGCATTTAAGATTCCGCTTGTGATCGACGCCTGTGCTTCATGGGTCAGGGCCGCCGCTTGCGTTTGCTGGTCAAGGATTGCGGGCAACGCGCCGGCGGAGGTGGTGATCCCCTTTCGGGCAAAATAGCTCCGCAGCTTCTCGACGCAGCGGTCGACGCGCTTTCGCGCGGCTTCCTCCGAGATTCCCAGGGCTTGTCCAACCTGGTGGAGGGACTGGCCCTGGAGATATCGCAGGGCGATTGCCTCGCGGTCCGAGGCCCTCAAACGCGACAGGCCGTCATCCAACATGGCGAGCAATTCATTGTTTTCCGATCCCGAGTCGCGGGTTTTTTCCATGGCGACCGCCGTTTCGCGGCGATGCCGCCGCAACTCCATCTTTCGGATTTTGGCGCAGGTGTAGTGTGCGGTTGTCAACAGCCACCCGGCCAGATTCGAATGCCGCATCGCGCCGGCTTTTTGGCTGAGGAGCATGAACACCGCTTGCGTTGCATCCTCCGCCAGGTGCCGATCCCTCAACTGCCGCCAGCAACTGGAATAGACCATGTTTACGTATTGGTCGATCAGGGCGCGAAAGGCATCTTCAGATTGACTTCTCGAATACTGGCGAAGCAGTTCGGCATCACTCATGGCGCTTGGGTTCGTGTCTTCCATTTAAGCCATCTCCAAGGCTGGGCGATACCGGACAAAAATCGCGAAGTGCGCGACATTCTACGCCGCCGGCGAAATGGATGCATTGAAACTCAAGGGCGTGGAAAGCCGGCTTGGCCAAGGCGTTTGGACGCGCGTATCGAGGTTCAATCGCCTCTTAAGGCGCCAAGGACCGAGAGTATTCCCTCTCTGCTGAGGGTTGGGGAATTGTGCTGGCCGAATCGCGGTTTGCCATTCAGCGCCTGGCGGATTTGAGCGAGAAGACGGTTGGGCGTGAGTCCGGTCGTTTGAATGACCGGCACCGGCAAACCGCCGGCCGCGCCATATTGTCCGGGGAATGGTTGCAGGACCGCATGGCAACGCGAGACGGCGTCGGCCAGGTCGGCGACGGTTTCTATCGGGCCGCGAGCGCGTGATTTCAATTCCGGAACTTCTTCCCATCCCCGGCCAAACAGCCGCAACGGAATACCATTTCGCAACAGAAACCGGGACAGTCCCGTTTTATACGCTGGAACGATTAGCGCCTGGAAGAACGTGGCCCGGTCGAAGCCCTCTTCCGCTATATTCAAGCGGGCCAGGCGGGATTGGAGATAGCGATCGGGATTGTCGCCCAGCGACAGCGGGTCTCGGGCCAGTTCATCTTCGATGAATTCCCACAGGAGCAGTTGGCTGGAAAAGTCCTTCACATGCTGGGGGATTTCGATGGTTCGAGTATCGGCGAGCAGCCCAAGCGCCGGCGGCGAATTTGCCGCGGGCGCGGGGACAATCTCCGGCCAGCCGGCGATCTGAATCTGCTGGGCCGTCCAGCCGGCGTTGACGGCGGCTTGCCGCCACTGGGCGTCGGCGAGGACCAGCGCATCGGCGGGGCATTGCGTATCCGGCGGAACGATTCGCCCATTGGTCACCCAGGTGATCCACGCGGTTGTCGGCGAAACGACGCCTGGCAGATCGGCGCGGAAAAAGTCCGCCGCGACCAGGGCATCGGCTTCGGCCGCCGCGTCAGCAAGCGCCAGCGATGAAGCCGTCAGCGGGTGATCCGGATCGATCGATGCGAATTGCGAGGGAATATCCTGGAGAAGTGCCCGACGCAGCGCGACATTGGACAAGTCGGCCAAATTGAGCTTTGTACCGGCCAGGACAACAACGCGGCCGCTGACCGGCCGATTTGAGCCGCGGGCCAAGATTTCCGACAATTTTTCCGATCGCCGTGCCGTTTCGCGCGAGATGACGATCTGGGCCTCCGACGACAGCCGGGCCATTTCCTCGTCGTCCAGCAATGCCGTTCGGATGAATTGCTGCGGCAGCGCCAAACCGGGGAATTTCTCGAAAATGGCGCCAAGCCGGTCGGGCCAATCCGCGCCGGCGGCGAAGAACAGCCTGGCCGCGCCGAGTTCGGCGCTGAAGTCATCACAATGCAACAGAATATTGAGACTTTCCATCTCCGGGATGACCGCCAGAA
>JBEKXM010000080.1:0-11573 GCA_049512115.1 Tepidisphaeraceae bacterium
TATTTCGACGAGCGGTTTTATTTCTTCGGGGCCGATCCCGATCTGTCGCTCAAGGCCTGGCATGCGGGAATGTGGATCGAGCCGGCGCATGGCTGCTTCATCGATCACGACGAGCACGCGGATGAGCGCCGCGCGCAGGACATGGGCCGGGGGCGTGTGGACAACCAAAAGCTGTTCGCCAAGTGGGACCTGCCGGAAAAGAACCTGGCGCGGAACGATTTCGATCCGGGTCGGCCGTGCACGTTGCGGGGGCCTGGGGCGGCGCACCCGACGGTGACGTTTCTGATCTCGACGCACAATCGCATCGGCGCGCTGGCCGGCACGCTTCGGCAATTGCAAGCGCTGGAAAACTCGCCGGATTTCGCGGTGGAAACGGTGGTGGTGGACAATGCGAGCACGGACGGCACGGCCGGGGCCGTGTCTGGGGAGTTTCCGGCGGTGCGACTGATACGGTTGCGGACCAACCGCGGCGCGTGCGCGAAGAACGCGGGGCTGGGCGAGGCGCGGGGCCAGTACATTGTTTTTCTGGATGATGATTCGTATCCGGATGCCGATTCGATTCGGCGAATGATCGGGCATTTCCGCGCCCGTGCTGGACTGGGGGCGGCGGCATTCGACGTGATCCTTCCCGATGGATCGCGGGAGAGCAGCGCGTTTCCCAGCGTGTGCATCGGTTGCGGGACGGGATTTCGGAGCGAAGCACTCAAGGCTGCCGGGGGTTTGCCGGACGACTTTTTCATGCAGGCGGAGGAATACGACCTGTCGCTGCGGCTGCTGGACGCGGGCTGGGACGTCGAGCGATTCGAAGACCTGAGGGTTTGGCATCTGAAGACGGGGATCGCGCGTCAGCCGGCGCGCACGACCCGGCTCGACGTGCGGAACAATCTGCTGGTGATCGCCCGGCGGTTTCCGCGGAAATGGGCGTGGCCATACGCAATGGACTGGATGCGGCGATATTGGTGGATGGCGCAGGAGAAGGGCTGGCGGCATCGGGTGGCGTATTGGCGGGGACTGCTGGAGGGCATGGCAAAATCGCTCCGGCCCGGCCGAAGACGGGTGGTGTCGGATGGAGCGTTCGAGAAATTCGCGATGATCGAAGCGATTCGGCGCCGGCTGGCCGGGGCGACCAGGGGAAGTCAGATCCGGTCGATCCTTTTGATTGACGTCGGGAAGAACGTGTATGCGTATTGGCTGGCGGCGCGGGAGCTGAACCTGAACGTCGTCGCGATCGCCGATTCGCGAATGGCCAAAGCGGGACGGCGATACCGGGGGATTCCAGTCGTTGACGATGTCGCCGCCCGCGCCCTGCAATTCGACGCGGCGGTGGTGGCGAACGTCTCGCCGGTTCATTCGCTTCAACGGGCGTCGAATTGGCGCGCGATCCAGAGCCGGCCCGTGATCGACCTCTTTGAATCGAATCGATCTCAGGCGGCCGCGGCTTGAGAAAAGGGGTCATAAGCCATTTTTCACATATGTGCGAATTTGACCTGTTTTTCGCGATAATTTCAAAAATGGCTTATGACCCCTTTTACATTCGCGCGACATTCGTGCTGTTGATTGTGAATCTTGCCGGGGTTGGATGCGCGGGCGGAAACGCGCAGGGTTCCGCCCAATCCGCCGACACCCGGCCCAGCTCCACGCTCGATCCGCGGATCGCCATCGGCAAACTTCTGTATGGCGATGATTTCGACAAAGACTCGGGGCAGTGGAAGTGCGAACTGGAAAACGGCGGCAGCGTAACGCCGGGCGAAGGGCGTCTGGACATCGACGTGCCGGCCGGGGCGTCCGTCTGGTTCAAGCCGCTGCTGCAAGGGCCGGTGCTGATTCAATATGATGCCACCGTCATCAAGGCCGGCGGCCCCAACGACCGGGTGAGCGATTTGAATTGCTTCTGGATGGCCCGCGACTCGCGCAATTTGCCGGATATCTTCGCGGTTCATCGCAGCGGAAAGTTCGAGGATTACAACCAGCTTCTCACCTATTACGTGGGATTGGGCGGCAATGGAAATACAACGACGCGGTTCCGGCGTTATATCGGCGACGCCGTGCAGCGGCCGCTATTGCCTCAGTACGATCTTCGCGGCCGCCAAGACATGATCGCGCCGAACGTCAGCCAACTGATTCAACTTCTCGCGTGCAATCAGATCGTTCAGTATTACCGCGACGGGAAGAGAATCTTTGATTTTCATGATGACCATCCATACACGTCCGGCTGGTTCGCGTTCCGCACGACGAAGAATCACATGCAGATCCGGCATTTTCGGGTATACCAACTGGCCGATTAGAATTTTGATCGCACGATCTTGTCGCGGCGGCGGGCATAGCCGGCGTCGTCCAGGGCGGGGACGGCATCCTTGGTTTCAATTTCGCGCTCGAGCGGCACCCAGCTCTTGCAGCCGGCGTAGGCCGGGAGATTGTCGATCGTCACCGGCCGGGCCAGGCGGTAGGCGCGGACGAGAAGCAAATAGAGCGGATTTTCCGGCCGGTAATTGAATCGCATGTCGATCAGCCCGGCGGACCAGATGTGCTCATCATTCAGCGCATCCATCGCCGCTCGATTGGACATTGGAATAATGTCGGTGATTTCGGCCGCCAGCGAAATCGCGATCTTCGCCGGCTCGGCCGTCATCACGGTCAATTTGCCGCGTTCATCTTCCTTCAGCATCGCGGCGTTTTGATGGAGGTACGTGGGAAACAGGAGGAACTGCCGGTGCTCGATCTCGAATTCCCCGGCGGATTCGTAGATGCCGCCCTTGCGGAGCAGGATGATCTGACGTCCGCTGCCGAGGGCGGCGCAGACGACGGCCCATTCCTTCAATGCCACGCGAAGATCATTGGGGCACGTCATGAGTTGAATCCTCGGCGATCGGGACGGGGATGGGAATTTGCGATTTGATCTCCAGCAAGATTCGCCAGAGCACGTCCAGCAAATCCTCGACGCCCTGGCGGCTGACGCCGCTGATGGCGAAGACTTCCTTGCCGACAAGCTGGCGGCGAAGCCGGTCGAGGGCGCTGTCGTCGATGGCGAGGTCCATTTTGTTGGCGGCGACGATCTCGCGTTTTTGGGCCAGGGCGGGGCTGAACGCTTCCAATTCACGGCGGATTTTGCGGTAGTTCTCGGCTGGGTCGGAGCCGTCCATCGGATAGAGATCGAGCATGTGAACGATGATCTTGGTGCGTTCGACGTGGCGGAGGAATTCGTGACCAAGTCCGGCGCCGTGCTGGGCGCCTTCGATGAGGCCGGGGATGTCGGCGACGACGATTCGCCTGTCCGGGCCGAGTTCGACGATGCCGAGCTGGGGGTCGAGCGTGGTGAAGGGATAATCGGCGACCTTGGGCCGGGCGGCGGAGATGGCGCGGAGGAGGGTGCTTTTGCCGGCGTTGGGCATGCCGACGAGGCCGACGTCGGCGATGAGTTTCAGTTCCAAGCGCAACTTGCGGTGTTGGCCTTCGGTTCCCTTCTCGGCATAGCGTGGGGCCTGGTTGGTGGAGCTTTTGAAATGCCAGTTTCCGCGTCCGCCCTTGCCGCCGCGGGCGATGACGATGCGTTTTTCCGGTGAATCGAGATCGGCGAGGAGGATTTGGTGGTCGGCATCGAAGATGAGGGTTCCGGGGGGAACGCGGACGACGAGATCATCGCCGCTGAGTCCGGCCATTTTCTTGCCCATTCCGGATTCACCGCGTTTTGCGCGCCAATGGTGACGGCTGGAGAAATCGAGGAGGGTGTCCTTGTTGGGATCGGAGAGGAAGACGACGCTGCCGCCGTCGCCACCGTCGCCGCCGTCGGGGCCGCCCTTGGGGACGTATTTTTCGCGGCGGAAGGAGAGGCAGCCGTCGCCGCCGTCGCCGGCCTGGACTTCGATGATGGCTTCGTCGACGAACATATTGGATTCATTCTAAACAAAGACCCACGGCAGCTGCGGAGGCTTCGCCTACCGTGCCGTGGGCGTTCGTGTTTGCCGGATTTGATCGCTCCTCAGGCGGTGGCGGTTGTCTCGGGGATGCGAACGTGAATTTTGCGTCCGCGGAATTCGACCTTGCCGTCCTTGAGCGCGAAGAGCGTGTCGTCGCTGCCGATGCCGACGTTGAAGCCGGGGGTGAACTTGGTGCCGCGCTGGCGGACGATGATGGAGCCGGCGGTGATGAACTGTCCGCCGTAGGCCTTGACGCCGCGGTATTGGGGATTGCTGTCGCGGCCGTTTCGGGTGGAGCCTTGACCTTTTTTATGTGCCATAATTTTTACCTCTAGCGCATGACGTACAGATGAGCCAATTCGACCAGGTCTCCACCGCCGGGGTGGCTTTCGTCGGAATCCAGGTGATACGTCAACTGCAAAGTTTTGTGGAGCGTGACGTCCTTGTCGCCGACCTTCACCACCGCGCTTTCGCCCCAGAACCCGGAGCAGAAGATGGTGAAGGTGCCCATTCGGAGGCGGGGTTCGGGCCAGATGGCGACGCCGTCCTTGGACTGGTCTTCGCCCTGGCGGAGATCGCCGCTGATGACGTCGTTGCTTTGGAGGTACTTCAGGTGTTCCTTCTTTTTGATGGCATCGAATACGGCGGGCGCGACGCCGATGTCGCTGCGGACGACCTGTCCATCCTCGAGCATCATCTGGAAGTTGGGGAAGAACAGGATCTTGTCCTGGTCGGTGTTGTTGGCGGCATGAAAGGTGACGTACCAATAAGCGGCGGGATTCATGTCCGCCGGGCCTTGGACGAGGATGCGTTTGGGCAGGGAATGATCGAAGGTCAATTCCCAGGAGACGGGATAGGGGCTGGGCTGGGGGTAATCGGCGCGCAAGGGCATTGCCAGTGCGACGACAACGAGCAATCCGGCCATTGGTAAGTGCATACGCCGATACATGGTGAAATCTCCGCAATCCAGGCGGGATGTGGAAGACGATTGCCCTTCCACGCGGCGAGGTTATTCTTACGATTGATGGCGGTGATGTCAACTTCGCAATTCATGGCCCCGCAGGGGGGCGGGATAATCTGCCGGCGGGCACGGGCGGAGGAAATCCCGGCGGCGGTGGGGATGATCCTGGGCAGCCCCGCTCAGCCGGCGCCGGCGTTGCAGGTCGCCGAATTCATCAATAGTTCCCCCCAGCGGCGGATCGACGTGCACGGGACGTGGGTGGCGGAAATATCCGGGAGACTCGCGTGGGCGGTGTTGCCGATCCTCAATCCGGGGAAGACGCTTTTGCTGCTTAGCGCATTCCAGATGGACGATTCCGTGGTCCCGGCGGTGTCGCGGCTGGTGACGGAGATATGCGGGCACTTTGCCGAGCAAGGGGTGCAACTGGCACAGGTGCTGCTGGAGCCGCAGCACGATTCGGCCCGGCGATTGTTCGCGGCGGCGGGATTCATGGACATCGCGGAATTGATCTATTTGCAGGGACAGGTTCCGCGTCATGCGAAGGCGGCGGTGATTTCGCAGGGGATGCGATGGCTGGAATATTCGGCGGAAACGCACGGAATTTTCGCCGAAGCGATCCTCCAGACTTATCGCAACAGCCTGGATTGTCCGGCGCTGAGCGGGCTGCGCGACATCGAAGACGTGATCAGCGGGCACCGGGCAACCGGGAAATTCGATCCGACGCTTTGGCGATTGATTTTGCAGGACGATCGCCCGATTGGGGTGCTGCTCTTGAGCGGGATTCCGCAGACCGATGGAACGGAGTTGGTATACCTGGGAGTTGTCCCGGAGGCGCGCGGGCGGGGTCTGGGGACGATTCTGATGCGGCACGCGATGGAGTTGACGCTTCGGGAGCACAAGCGCCGGTTGTCGCTGGCGGTCGATTCCAGGAACGCGCCGGCGCTGAAACTTTATTACCGGTTCGGGATGCAGCAGGTTGCGACACGTTGGGCGATGATCCGCGACCTGCGCGTTTCGTCATAGGCCGAACCCCCGGGGCCAAAAAAGCCGTTGTCCGCAAGTTTTGTCCACCAGTCCTCCACCGTCCGATAAAACGGTGGAAAAGAAGTTGATAGAACTTTTTTTTCATCAAACCCTACCAGCCCTGCCGATGGTTCTTTCGCTGTGGATGGAAAATCCGATAAAGATTGTCTTGCCAGTATTGATTCCGCAGCTTATTTTCTAGCTTAATTCACGGATGATTAGGAATGCGTTTGCTTAGGGCTTGCATGAGGCAGGTCAGGGAAGCGGGAGATGCTGCGCCTCGCCTGTTGAGCATGGCGCAATGGGGCAGGGTTTTGTCGGGAAGGAGTCGGCGTGAGCTGCATCGGCGCACACGATCCGCAGTTGGCCAAATTGGCCAGCGCGATTGCACAACGTGTAGGGCAACAAAGGTTTCATGTCTGGTTTAACAATTCAACGCGTCTGGATTTGAAGCAGGATGGGTTGGAAATCGCGGTCCCCAATGATTTTATAAGCGAGTGGATCGGCTCGCATTTCAGCCGGCCGATCCAGGAGGCGGCACACGAGGTGCTGGGTTGCTCGCTGGCCGTTCGATTCAGCGTGGTGCCGCAGTTGTTTGAAGTGGAGACGATGGATAGCGCGGATGGCAAAGCCTCCTCGGCAGTGGTGAAATCGCCGGGGTTCAAGGTGAAGGAACCGGTGATGGCCTCGGCGCGTCCCATTCAATCGCGTCCGATGGCATCCTCCCCCATGGCGGCGCCGGTCACCCCCGTGATGGTGGAGTCTGCGACGGCGAATATGCCGACCAAAAATGACGGGGCCTGCAAGGCGTTGCCGGTGATAAGCCCGCAGAGGCCCGCCAGTTTGGCGCAGGAGCGATCGCCCGCGCAGTCCTCGCGGCCGCGGCTTCGGCATGAAATCGAAACATTCGTGGTCGGGCAGAGCAATCAGCTTGCCTTCAACACGGCCCTGTACGTTGCGGAGTATCCGGGGGCCCAGTACAACCCCTTGTTCATCCATGGCGGATGCGGACTTGGCAAAACGCATTTGCTTCAGGGGCTGTGCAAACGATTCATTTCGCATCATCCGACCAAACGCTGGACGTATCTGACGGGCGAGGAATTCACCAACGAGTTTCTGACTTCGCTGCGCGGCAACAAGATCGACG
The DNA here is from genome assembly GCA_049512115.1 of Tepidisphaeraceae bacterium. Lineage (GTDB taxonomy): Bacteria > Planctomycetota > Phycisphaerae > Tepidisphaerales > Tepidisphaeraceae > PALSA-1353. Next base: position 7,046 of record JBEKXM010000080.1, read on the forward strand.
CCTTCCGGCGGAAGATGCGCGACCTGGACCTGCTGGTGATCGACGACGTGCATTTCCTGGGCGGCAAGAAGGCGACGCAGGAGGAATTCCTCCACACCTTCAACGCGATCGAGGCGATGGGCCGGCAAGTGGTGATGGCCAGCGACAATCATCCCAAGATGATCGAGGAGTTCGGGGAATCGCTGATCAACCGGTTCGTCAGCGGGATGGTGGTGAGGATCGATCCTCCCAATTTCGCGACGCGGTGCGAGATTCTGCGGAGCCTGTCGCAGCGGAGCGGGTTGATGCTGGGTGAAGAGGTGGTGGGCTGGATCGCGCGGCGGGTGACGCAGAACGTCCGTGAATTGGAAGGAGCGATCACGCGGATCGCGGCGTTCGTGAAGCTCACGGGCCGAGTGCCGGATGCGGCGATGGCGCAGGAAGCGCTGGGGGATCTGGATCGGCAAATGGTGGCGCCGGTGCGGCCGGACAACATCCTCCAATCGGTGTGCGAATATTTCGGCCTGGAGCACAAGGACCTGATGTCCGGCCGGCGGCAACGGACCATCAGCCTGGCGCGAAGCGTGGCAATGTTTCTGGTGCGCAAGACGGCGAAGCTGAGTTTTCCGGAGATCGGCATGCGGATGGGCAAGCGCAATCACAGCACGGTGATCAGCGCCTGCCGGCGGATCGAGCGGGCGGTGACGCGCAACGAGCCGCTGGTCTGGACCAGCAGCGTCGGGGAACATCAGGAAGAGGCGTGCGAACTGCTCCAGCGTCTGGAGGAACATAGCCGATCACGGGCGTGAAAAAATCCAGTTTTACGGCGCGCAAAAACGGGCGGGCTCCGCAGCCCGCCCGTTTTCCTATCCCTGATTTCATTTCCTCCCGATCAGATCGGCCGATTTTTGATGCCGCGAATGCCGCCGGCCGTGCGGATCCTCCGCAAGGCGATGACAATGCGAAACACCGGCGACCCTGACCGATTCCGCCTGCGGCAAGCAAACCGCTGACGAAGATCCGGAAGACGCCACGCGTTGGTAAACCGACGGGCAATACTCCGGCGCCCGGCGGGACAGCGAAACGCGTCAAAACATCTCCGCGCCTTCTGACATGCTCCAACCCGAAACTGAAGGGCGGCATAACCAGATTAGCCACGGGCGGTGGGTTGTGGCAATGAAAAAATCGTCAGAATGAAAGGGGAATTTCGCTGGTAAATTGGGCGATTTCACCGATTGGGGGGCGGGTCATTAATTGAATGAATACGGCGGGCAAGGATCGCCGGCTACATGGGGAAATAGGACCGGGGCAACAGTTTGTTATTTCGTGGCTAAAATGACGTCGCGTTCGCCTGCGCGGCTATTGGTTGCCGCCGGCGGTCGGGGGCTTGGGGAGCTTCAATACCCAGCCGATCTTCAAAACGTTCTCATCGGGTCCGATCAGCGATTTGTTCATTTCATACAACTTGTCGCTCATGGAGGAGTTGCCGTAGAGCTTGCGCGAGATGCTTTGCAGGGAATCGCCGGAGACCACGGTATAAGCGGAGCCGGGATCGACGGTCGCGGCGGCCGAGGCATTACCGGCGGTGGGGGCCGGTTTGTCCGCGTCGCTCAATTCGGGAATGACCAGAATCTGTCCGATCTTGAGGTGGCGTGGGTCGATGCCGGGATTGGCGGCCAAGATTTTCTTGTAATATTTCCCGCTGCCGTAAACCAGTTGGGAGATGGAGTAGGGCGATTCACCGGATGCGACGCGATGGGTGCGTGGGGTGAAGGCCGGCGGCGGGGGCGTTGACGGGGACACGGCCGGAGTGGGCGCGGGTTCTTGAATCGGGAGGTTGCTCATCAAAAGCCTGGCCGGCTGGGTGGTGGGGAGCGGGTCGATCAGGGGCGTGCTGGCGGTGGGGCTGACGCCGGCGCGAGCGACGTTCGCTGAAGGCGAGTCGATGGACGGCGTGACCGTATGCTCGGGGGCCGAGAGGGTGGGGGGCAGGCCGTGATTCAGGGCGTTTTCCCAGTCGTTGGCGGATGCCGGCTGGGTCGCGGGCGTCACATCGGGCGGCGGCGACGTTGCGGGGTTGGAATCAGAGGCGGCGGGGCCGGTGGCCTGCTCGTCTATGCCGTTCGCCGGAGCAACATCGGTGTGTACACCCGAATCGGTGCGTGCATCCGAGGCGGGGGCAATCGAATCGGTTGCCTGATCCGACTGGCTCGGCAAGGCGATGCCGAGCCTCTGCGGCACGGCCGGGCCGCGCGACAACACGATGACATAAATAACCAGGGTTACGACCAGAATGGCGCCGATGGTCAAACCGAATTTCACGTCCTTGCGCATGGCGGGACTCCTTTCCCAGCGGAATAGATCGAATTGTCAAACACCCGCCCGCGGTATGGGCGAACCCATGGGCGGCCGCATCAGGCCGGTGGACGGTTTCTCGCGTCCCCATAATAGCAGGGGCGCCGCGATGGCCACCGACGAGTACGTGCCCACCAATATGCCAACGAGAAGCACGAAAGTAAAGCCGTGGATGCCCGCTCCGCCCAGGAAATACATGAAAGAGACGGTCATAATCGTGGTTCCGCAGGTCAGAACGGTGCGGGAAAGGGTTTGGTTGATGGCATCGTTGATGACGTCGCGGTTGAGATGGCCGTATCGGCCGCGGTTTTCGCGGATGCGGTCGAACACCACGATGGTGTCGATCATGGAATAACTCATGATGGTCAAGATGCCGGCGACGACGGTCAGATTGATGCGGAACGGCTCGATTTCAAGGAAGTTATGGGGCCGGTAATCGGCGATGTAATGGGCAAAGCCTATGGCGGCGAGGGTGAAAACGGTGTCGTGCAACAGGGCAATGACGGTGGCGGTCCCGTACTTCAGATTGCCGAATCGGATCCAGATGTAAATCATGATGGCGATGACGGAGAAGGTCAGGGCCAGGAAGGCATCGCGTTGCATCTCGCCGGCGACCTGGGGATCAAAATTGGTTTCCTGCTCGAAAGACGGGGGATGGTTGACGGCATCCTTGACCAGTCCCCAGAGCGGCTGGGCGAGTTCATCAGCCCATTTGGCCTGGTCGGCCTCGTAGGAGACGGTGGAACTCCAGCCGACGATGACGGCGAAGCTGGTTGCTTTGGTCGGGTCGCCGGGGGCTTGGACGACGTACGACAACGAAGAGGTGGTGGGGGAAGAGCTCAATAATCGCTGGCTGTCCATCCGGGTGGTAATGTCCGTAACGGACAAGGGCGGGGAGATGTTCTTCAGGACGATGACGACGCCGCCGGGGTGGGGCGACGCCGCCGGCGGCGTGTATCCGTCCACCACCAACCTGGCGCCGGCGATCGGCAAAACCTGTTTGCTGGCGGCATCGCCATATTCCGCGGCCGCTCCATCGAATTGGGAGGCAAGCGTAATATGGAGCAGGCCATGCATGGCGCGAAGGACGGCTTCGCGGACGGCCACGCGATTGACGTTGGGGGAAACGATCTGGTAATGGAGCCGGTCCGTGCCCACGGCGACGACGCTGGGGCTGGGCAGGTCAAGCGGTTTCTTTTCGTTTTCGGCGTCGATGAGCTTGCGAACGGCGTCCTGGTCCATCGGATTTTCGAGTTGGAATTGCAGCGACGTGCCGGTGGCGAATTCAATGTCCATCATGCGGCCCTGGTGCACCTTCAGGACGAACAACGTCATGCCGCTGATGAGCATGATGATGCTGAAGGTCCAGAAGATCCAGGCCATGCCCATCCAGTCGATCTTGGGCCGCAACAGGCGGTCCCACTTGGGGAAGGTCAGCGGCAAGCTGCCGAGTTCCTTCATGCCGAAATGGTCGATCATGATGCCGAAAACGGTTTTGGTGACGTAGAGCGCGGTGAAGAGGCTGGCGACGATGCCGATGATAAGAGTGAGGCCGAATCCCTTGACCTCTTCGGAGCCGAAGGCATAGAGACAAAGGGAGGTGATGACGCTGGTCATGTTGGAGTCGACGATCGCGCTGCGGGCCTGGGCGTAGCTGTTGCGCAGGGCCATGCGCAGGGGAAGGTTTTTGTGCTGTTCCTCGCGGAGGCGTTCGAAGATCAGGACGTTGGCGTCGACGGCGGTGCCGATGGTGAGGACGATTCCGGCGATGCTGGGAAGGGTGAAGGTGGCGTTGAGGGCGCACATGGTGCCGAGAATCAGGACGAGATTCATCAGCACGGCGATGAACGCGACGAGCCCGGCGAAGTAGTAATAGCTGATGAGAAAGACGGCGACGACCATCAGTCCGAATCCGCAGGCGATCAGGCCGCGATTGAGGTTGTCGGCGCCGAGCGTGGGACCGACCTGCTGCTCGCTGATGGGCTCGTCGGAAAGCTGAGCCGGGAGGCTGCCGGCGTTGAGGGTGTTGATCAGATAATTCAGGTCGTTGGTGGAGAACCCGGCCTTGCCGCCTTCGATGACGCCCGAGCCGCCGGTGATGGGGGAATTGATATTGGGAGCGCTGATGATCTTGTTGTCGAGCACGATCGCCAATCGGGCGTGAGGATCGGGAAGATCGGTGCGTTGGCGGGCG
>JBEKXM010000081.1:0-13382 GCA_049512115.1 Tepidisphaeraceae bacterium
GGGGTGGGACCAGGGCGATTTCAATTACGACGGCCTCGTCAACGCCGCCGACTTCACCGCATTGGCGGCGAATTTCAACCAGGGCGTCAGCGGCGCCGACATTTCGGCCGGCGACGTGGCGGCGTTGGACGCCTTCGCCGCGGCCAACGGCGTTCCCGTCGACGTGCCGGAACCCGCCGCTTTGGGTCTCATCACGCTCAGTGCAGCCGTGCTCCTCCATCCCCGCCGTCGCAAAACTCCAGCCTAAAACTTCACGCTCACGATGAATTTAATCAGCACCGGCGCCACCAACTGGTTGCCGTTGACGTGCTCGTAGACCGGCAATTCGGCATCGGCGTAGACCATCACCGGATGAAAATCGAATTCGATCCCGGGCGAGAGCAGGATGCGATCGTAGCCAGAGGCGACGGGATTCGCCGCGTTGTTGCCCGAGTCCTGCGCCCGATACGAGCCCAGTACCTGCGCAATCGGCGTGATCTTCACGCGGTCGATCGACAAGCCGTTGTAGTAGATCCCCAGTGCCCCATCGGCTTCGCAGCCCGGAAGGTATTGGTCTCGACCCGTGAACGGCAGGTCCAACTGCACCTGCGCGAACCAGTTCCAGCGAAAGCTGTTGCCCAGGCCATTGCGATAAAACCCGCCAAGAAGAACGTCCGTGCTTCCGGTTCCGATTTCGGAGTCGCGATCGATGTCGCCATAGGCGTCATTTCCCGTGTAGTCGCCGGTCGGCAATTTGAATCCGAACGTGACGCCGGCGGACATGTCGGGGAAAAACCCGGTGTAAATGCCCTCGATCCGGATGTCGCCGAGAGCGCCCCAGGTCTGCGACACGATTTCGTTGCCCGTGGCGCCGCCGGTCGTCTGGAAATACCGATAATCGAACGGCACTTCGCCCTGAATCCCCCAATTGCGGTCGAACATGTACTGAACGCCGGCCGTGACGAAGCTCGTTTGTATCTCCTTGTCGTTGTTATTCTCGGCGGGTGCCCGCGAGCTTCCGCTCCAATTGATGTTCTGGTCCTGGAAGTCGTAGTCGAGATAGACCATTCCGCCGCGGCCTTCGGGAAGCATCGAACTGGTGCCCACCTCGAAAATTCCGCATCCGCAGGCGCAGGCCCAGCCAACTCGCGGGATCGCGATTGAAGTCAACAGTGCCCCCATCAACGCGATTTTACTTCTCATTTGCATCTCCAAATCCAAATTCGCCGATCAGAGTTCGATCATCGCCTTGAGCACGCCGGAATCCGGCATGAGCCATTGGGGGAACGCCTCCACCAGCCGGTCGAATCCGACGCGATGAGTGATCCAGGGCTTGGTATCGATCTGGCCGCGCTCCACCATGGCGATGATGCGGTCGAAATCGGCCGGGCGGGAATTGCGCGAGGCCAGGAGAGTCAGCTCGCGACGATGAAAATTCGCATCGTTGAACGTCAAATCGCCCTGAAACAGGCCGACAAAAACGATCCTCCCGCCAGGCGCGGCCAACTCGAAGCAACGAGCCATCGATTGGGCATTGCCCGTCGCGTCGATCACGCAGGTGGGCAAATCATCGCCCGTCAGCTTCTTCAGCTTCGCCACGGGATCGCCTTCGCCGGCGTCGATCGTGTTCCGAACGCCCATGCTCGCGCGGCAAAATTCCAATCGCCTGGCGCTGATATCCATCGAGACGACCCGAGCGCCGGCCGCCATGGCGAAGGGAATGACCGACAATCCAATCGGCCCGGCCCCGATCACGAGCACCCACTCTCCGGGCGCGAGTTTGGCGCGATCCACGGCATGGCAACCAATCCCCAGCGGCTCCACCAGCGCCAACTCGTCCAGCGAAAGCTTTTCCGAGCGGTGCAGCTTCCGAGCAGGCATCACGATCCGCTCGCGCATCCCGCCATCGACGTGTACGCCCATCACCTTCAGATTCACGCAGCACCCAATTCGTGGCCGAGAATCCGCGGATAGGAAAAGAAGGGCTGCTGGCCGCGATAGGCATGCCAATCCGTTCCGCAAACTCCCACCCGGCCGACCCGCACCAGCGCGCACCCTTCGGGCAAATCGGCCGGCGCATCCGCCTGAACGTTCCGCAGCAAACCGGGCTTTTCCAACACGATCGCCTTCATCGGTTCAGCCCAGTCCGTACGCCTTCAGGGCATTCAAGGCAAAAAATCGCTCGTTCTGATGCTCCGACATCTGCGACGTCCATTGCCGGAGAATGTCCCACCATCTCTTGTATCCGCAGGCCAGGAGACAGACCGGCCAATCGGATCCGGCCATCAATCTTTGGGGTCCGAACGCCTCCAGCGCGACGTCGAAATATTCGCGCAGCGCGGGCTCCGTCCACGCCTGCCAGTCCGCCTCGGTCGCCATTCCCGAAATCTTGCAGTAGACGTTCGTGCGCCGCGCTAGTTCCGCCAGGTTCTTCGCCCACGGCTCGCGCTCGCCCGCCTTGATCTTCGGCTTGCCGAGATGGTCCAGCACGAAAACCTGATCGGGATGGCGATCGACGAATCGGATGACCGACGGCAACTGCCGCTCGAAAATCAGGATGTCAAACGCCAGGTTGAATTCCTTCAGGATTGAAACGCCGCGATTGAAATCCTCGCGCGCGACGTATTGCTCGTCGGTTTCATCGTGCAGGACGTGCCGCACGCCGCGCAGTTTTGGATCGGCGGCCACGGCCTCCAGGTCATGCTTCACGCGGTCGGAGACCAGCGGCACCCATCCCACGACTCCGCGAATAAAAGGGTTCTCGTTGGCGATGCTCAACAACCCATGCGTCTCTTCCAAAGATTGCCGGGCATGCACGGAAATCACGCCGTCCACGCCCGCGGATTGAATGGCCTGGCGCAGATCGTCCGCCAGAAAATCACGCCGGATCGCCGACATGGATTCGTCGATCCAGTCGTACTCGGCGGGATTGTATTTCCAGAAATGATGATGGGAATCGATAACCATAGTGAATAGCGCGGTTAATTATTCTCCGGCCGGCCCGACGGCCAGGTCAGGTTGTGGACGGGTTTCAGAATCGCCAGCACTTCATCCAGCAATTGCCGATCGATGGGTTCGCCGGCCCATTGAACGTTCTTTTCCATCGCCGCCGGATTCGCCGAGCCGACGAGCGTTGTGGCGATGTCGGGTTTGCTCAGCGCGTATTGAATGGCGAGCCTTTCGATGCTGGCGTCCTTGGCGCGGCAATGTGCCGCGGCGCGAGCGCAAACTTCTTTCAGCTCCGCGGGGGCTGGATGCCATGGCGGCGTCCCCCGGCTGCTGAGCAATCCCATCCCCAGCGGTGAGGCGTTAATGATCCCCACGCCGCGGCTTTTCAGCAGCGGCGCCAAATCCAGCAGCGCCGTGTCATTCAACGCGAACCGGCAATAGCTCAAAACGGCATCAACCGGCACGGCCTCGACAACGCGCCAAATGGCCTTCAACGGTAATCCGGTCACCCCGACAAACCGCGCCTTGCCCGCCTTCTGCACCTTCCGCAGCGCCGGAATCGTCTGGTCAATCACCTGGTCCAGATCGCCAAACTCGATGTCGTGCGCTTGAATCAGGTCCACATATTCCACGCCCAACCGCTTCAGGCTCTGCTCCACGCTGGCGGTCACGCGCTTGGCCGAAAAATCAAAATCCTCCGGGCCGTAACGGCCCACCTTGGTGGCAAGGACGTACCGGTCACGCGGCACGGTCTTCAGCGCTTTGCCCAGAACGGTCTCCGATTTGGTCAGCCCGTAGAATGGCGAGGTGTCAATGAAATTGATCCCCTTTTCCAGCGAAACGTGAACCGTGCGAATGCAATCGCTTTCGTTCACCTCGTGAAATACCCCGCCAAGCGAAGATGCGCCAAAACTCAATGCCGAGATCCTCAGCCCCGTCTGGCCAAGTGTGCGGTATTCCATGCCCGTGAATCATAACAATCGCCGGCCCCTTTTGGCGATCCGGCCAGAGAATTGCCCGAACAACGGTTTACGCCGCCTCGGTCGTCTGGGCCGGTGATTCGCCTCCCCCGTGCTGTTTCAAGAAATTCGCCAGGTCGGCGATCGCGCTGTCGTCCGCTTTAGCCTTGGTCTGAAGTTCCGCCAGCTTCCGTTTCGTTTCTTCCAGTTCCGATCGCATGGATTCGATTTCCTGGTCAGATCGCTCGCGATGCTCCTTCAATTCCTGCCGTTGACGCTCGATCAACTGCTCCTGTTGGACCAGCAATTCCTTGACTCGGACCAGAACCTCGTGGTGGTCCTTCCCGTGGGCGTCAGGGGCTTGCGGGCCAAGCTCCATCGCCACGACCGCCGCCTTCTCCGGCTCTTGGGGGATCGGAATCACCCGAAAGACCGGCGCGCTCTCCTCCGGCGGCGGCACAGCCGCCTGGGGAGCTGGCGCCGGCGCCAATTCATTCGGCTCCTCCTCCGGTATCTCCGACAACTTCTTGGTCTTCCCCCCGGAATGGGGCTGAAACAGGGCTGCGTGGGCCTTCGCCGGACCCGGCGGCGGTGGCGGCGCATCCGGGGTCGCCGTCGGCACATGTTCCGGCTGCGTCATTTGGGCGGACGTCTTCTCCTGCGACTCCTTGTCCATCAGTTCCAGCGCCGGCTCCGCTTGGTCCCCAGCCGGTTCTCGAAGCGCTTCCTCAATCAACTCCTCATTGACACCGACCGGCTTGGCCTCATCCGCCGCCTTGGCCTCATCCGTAACTAAGTTAATCAACGGCTCGGGAGGCGGCTGCTCCTTATGCAGCTCCTCCGGGCTCAGCACCGTTGTCAACAGTTGGTCAAACGTCGCCCCCACCACAAACTGCGTTGCACCAAATCCCCCCGCCTCGCAGCGGGCCGAGATGCAACGAATCTTCACCGGCCGATCCTGACGACCTTTGAATTCGATGACAAACGGAGTCGGCGGCTTGAGCGGGTCGGAAGTCAGAATGCTCAACCCCGCCACCGACATATCGCGCACCATCGCCACGCCCGGCGTGTTGTCGCCGCTCTTGCGCTCCGGGAATACCGTCACCCGGCATCCCCACGGAACCCGCCGATGCTTGCGCCGTTCGTGATCCGTCTCATCCACCGGCGGCGGAAGCTCTTCGAGCCCCGTGATCTCTTCGTATATTCCTAACGGAAGTTCCACACCCTACTCCTCCCAGGCGCTGCTGCTTCCCTACCTATCCGATACATCGCCGGGAAATCCAAACGTCCCGTGCAATCCGAAAACCTTTGCGAGCTTTCCCACAGACCACGTGTTCCGTTTATTCCGATCAGGTCGTGCGTGACGATTGAATGGCCGGAAATTGCCCCCCGGCGACCCTCCGCCTATCATCGAACCATGACCAAGCCCATCGTGCAAACCGCCAGATTTCCCGTATCCGCCAAACAATTATACGACATCTATCTCGACCCCAAACGCCACGCGAGTTTCACCGGCGCACCCGTCCGGATCAGCCCCAAGCCCGGCAGCGAATTCGAGGCCTTCGACGGCATGCTCAGCGGCTCAACCGTCTTCACCTTGTCCGGCAAACTGATCGTGCAACGCTGGCGAAGCGAGAACTTCGGGATTGCGGACCTGGATTCGATCCTGATCCTGACCTTTTCGGACGAGGGCAAGCAGGGCCGGATTGATTTGGTTCACGTCAACGTCCCACAACAGGATTACAAAGGAGTCACCGAAGGCTGGAAGAAATACTATTGGACGCCGCTGTGGAAGTATTTGAAGAAGCAAGCAAAATGAGAGTCCCCCGCAAAAGCCCACGGATGGCCATCCGTGGGCTTCCTATGCATCAAATCGCCAGACCGCCGCGCCCTTGCCTCCATGCGCAAGAATATATCGAAACGTATTCACCTGATGCGATCGCTCCGCGATCGGCTCCGCCCTCGCTCCTTTCGCCCACAGTCCTCCGCTATCTTCTCGCAACCCATCCTGTCTCACCAAATGCGAAGCATGTTTCTTCGCCCGCCCCACCCAATGATGCGGCCGATGATCCCGAAACCGTCCCAGCAAGTGCAAATGCTTCGCATCGACCGACGCAACGAGCACCTCGATCCCATCCCGCCGCAGTTTGTCCGCAACGGCATCCACCACGAATCGTCGAAGCTCTTGTTCGATGGACACCGGCTCCCGCTTCATGAGCGATTTTGACAGCGCATACACCCGATCATATTTCCCCGCCGGCGGCGGGTTTTTGTAATCCCCGTCGACGTGTTCGCGATGGTGTCGCGTCCGCCATCCGCGCGGATCGCCGCGTAGCCACGAGCCGTAGACATGAACGACGACGTGATACCAGTCGTTCCATGCCTTCCCCATGTGCGTAAGTGTCGCGGAACGAACACTCCGAATCAACAAAAATGACTCCCCAATTCCCCCAAAGACACCCCCCCCGCGAAAGCCGCGGGATGGCTATCCCGCGGTCTTCTCCCCCCCCGCTGCGCCTGCCAATGAGCGGCTGAGCAGACTCCCTCAACGTCGGCGTGGCCGCCGGAGTGATGTTGTATGAGATTGTTCGGCGAGGCAAACGCCCGTTCCCAAAATCAATTCAGAGCTGTCGCGGTTAATTCAGAGTTGTCCCGGTCAATTCCAGATGATCGGTTCAATTCTCTATTCGGCCGCGACAACGCGATTTGCCGCAGGCATATTTCGACGCTCTTCGATCGTGTATTCAAACACGGCTGTAATTTCACCCATTTTGCCGTCTCCAACAGTCGCCGTAAAATGACCCTCGGTTGCGAAAAACATTGGGTTGATGTGGCGACGCACGGCATCCGCAAACCAATTGGCCGCCTTAGTTGCTTCCACCACATTCGATACATGTTGTCCCGCCCATTTTCTATAATCGGCGAGATCCCGGACATAGTTGGGGTTCCAGGATCCCCCTCTTTTATAGAATCGATCCTCGCGCCATTTGGTTCCGGCGTCGTTAATTTCGGCATGCAGGAGAAAATGCTCCGCCATCCCCATCAGGGCCGCGGACAAATTCACCATTGATCTTTCAACCTCCACGAATGTCCCGGGCCAAACGGCCTTCAGCATCTTTAATCGAAAGTCGCGGATTTGATCAATCATCTGGTCGCCTAAAGCCATACAGGGAGCGGTAGCGACATAGCTCCAGCTATGCCAGTTTTCCAAGTCGCAAAGTTCAACCGCTGAATCAATCAGTGTCGTATAGATAGCGTCGGCGGCGGTTCGCTTTGCATCTTGCGCTGTTGCGGTCGTTCGTTCTATTCGAATCTCATGTTGGCTCTTGATTAAATGGAGTCTCTCAACTGGGTAATCTTCTGGATTCTTGTCTACCAGGGTGTGATGTGTCGGGCACATGAGAACGAGGTTTGAATAGGAATTTCTCTCTTCCAGCGTGAGATTACTCTGTCCTCGCGGTCCCGAGTCTTCCTCCGCCACAATGTGAGCTTGTTCTCCCAAGGGAAACGATTCGGACGCGGATTGTTTGTCTTCGGATAGCTTGCGGTTGCAATCTGGAAATGAGCACCGACCAGCAGCCCGACTCCACAGTATCTTTACATCTTTTTCCTTGATTGCCATACCGCGTCAAAGCAAAATTACCTCTCTAACCTAAAAACACTCGGCCGGCTATTCGCCGGCCGAGTGTGCCTTTGCCTAAATCTTAATACATCCCGCCCATCCCCCCGCCGGGCGCTCCCGCCGGCTCGGGCTTGTCTTCCTTGATCTCGCTGACGATCGCGTCCGTCGTCAGCAATAAGCTGGCGATGCTGGCGGCGTTCTGTAGAGCGGTACGCTCCACTTTCGTCGGAACGATCACGCCCATCTTCACCAGGTCGCCGTATTCGTGGGTCAAGGCGTTGTAGCCGAAGTTGACCTCAGAGCTTTCCTTCACCTTCTGGGCGACGACGGAGCCGTCGACGCCGGCGTTTTCGGCGATCTGCTTGATCGGAGCTTCAATCGCGCGGCGAACGATGTCCACGCCCAGACGCTGATCGTCATCGCCGGCCTTCTTGCGGATGCCGTCGAGGACCTTGGCGGCGGCGCGGATCACGGCGATTCCGCCGCCGGGCAGGATGCCCTCTTCCACCGCGGCCCGACAGGCGTGCAGCGCGTCCTCGACGCGGGCCTTCTTTTCCTTCATGGCCACTTCCGTGGCCGCCCCGACGTGGATCTGGGCCACGCCGCCGGCCAGCTTCGCCAGACGCTCCTGGAGCTTCTCGCGGTCGTAGTCGCTGGTGTTGTCTTCAATCTCGGTCTTGAGAGCTTCGATGCGGCCCTTGATGGCTTTCTCGTTGCCCGCGCCTTCGATGATGGTCGTGTTGTCCTTGTCCACGCGGATTTTCTTGGCCCGGCCGAGTTGGGACAGCTCGATGTTTTCGAGCTTGATGCCGAGTTCCTCAAAGATGGCGGTCCCACCGGTGACGACGGCGATGTCTTCGAGCATGGCTTTACGGCGATCGCCGAAGCCGGGGGCCTTGACGGCCGCGACCTTCAGGGTGCCGCGGAGCTTGTTGACGACGAGCGTGGCCAGTGCTTCGCCTTCGATGTCCTCGGCGATGATGAGCATGGGCTTGCCTTGGTCGGCCGCCTTGGACAGGACGGGGACCATGTCCCGGGCCGAGGAGATTTTCTTTTCGTGAATCAGGATATACGCATCTTCCAGGATGGCTTCCTGGGTGGTGGCATCGGTGATGAAGTGGGGCGAGAGGAATCCCTTGTCGAACTGCATGCCTTCGACGAGTTCAACGGTGGTATCGAGGGCCTTACCTTCTTCGACGGTGATGACGCCGTCTTTGCCGACCTTGTCCATGGCCTCGGCGATCATTTTGCCGATCTGCTCGTCCTGGTTGGCGCTGGAGGTTCCGACCTGGGCGACTTCCTTGCTGCTTTCGATTTTCTTGGACATCTTGCTCAGTTCGGCGACGATGGCCGCGACGGCCAGGTTGATCCCGCGCTGAATTTGCGATGGATTGGCGCCGGAGGCGACGTTTCGCATCCCCTCGGCGAAGATGGCCTCGGCATAGACGGTGGCGGTGGTGGTTCCGTCGCCGGCGACGCTGGAAGTCTTGGAAGCGACTTCCTTGACCATTTGCGCCCCCATGTTTTCGTAGGAATCTTCGAGTTCGATTTCCTTGGCGACGGTGACGCCGTCCTTGGTGACGGTGGGCGAGCCGTAGGATTTCTCCAGCACGACGTTTCTGCCCGAGGGTCCGAGGGTGACCTTGACCGCGCGGGCCAGCTTGCGAACCCCGCGAAGGATCGCCTCGCGGGCTTCCTGATCAAATGCGATACGTTTAGCCGACATGGGTTCTCCTAAATAGTTTGAGTTTCAAGTTGCAAGTGCAAGTTGCGAGCTATGGTTGTGTTATTCGACGACGGCCAGAACGTCATCAACCGACATAATCATGAGTTCCTCGCCGTCGAGTTTGATTTCGGTTCCGGCGTAGGAGGCGAAGATGACCTCGTCGCCTTTCTTGATTTCGATGGGGGCGCGTTCGCCGGTGTCGAGGCGTTTGCCTTCACCGACGCTCAGCACTTTCCCGCGTCTGGGTTTTTCCTTGGCGGTGTCGGGCAGAACGATTCCAGACTTGGTTTTCGTTTCCGCCTCGACGCGCTTGACGAGGATTTTGTCACCGAGAGGACGAAGCTTGGGCATGATGGACTCCTTAAAAAGTTTGGGTAAACAAAGAGGTCATTTGTCATTGGTCATTGGGCATTGGTCGTTGCTCGTCAGGCCAACGGTTCTCATGGTATCGCCGCAGCACGCGAGCCAGGGCGTCGAGCAGGACGTTGAAATCCACCGGCTTGCTCAGGACGCTGAAAACCTGCATCCCCAGCGCTTCCTGGAGCAGGTGATTGGTCAGATGGTTGGCCAGCAGGATGGTCGGCGTCGCCTTGTGCAATTCGCGTAAGAGGCGGATGACCTGCAAACCACCCAACTGCGGCATCTGAACATCCAGGACGGCTACGTGAACGGGCATGGATTCAATCAAATCCAGCGCTTCGCGTCCGCTATGGGCGATGACCGTTTGCACCCCCTGAGGCCGCAACAGGTCCCGAACCGTGTGATGCCATTCCTCCCGCTCGTTGGCGAGAAGAGCGGTAAACCGATATGTATCATTGGCCTGTACCATGTGCGCTGCCTCGGTTTCCCGTGCAATGCATTAAACAATCGCCGTGCCGAAAAGACGGCAAGAAACAAGGGTTCGCGAGATTGATTTAACTATTGAACTGACAATATCTTATATTGACAGAGCCGCCGCTTGGGGAGGGTGGCGGGCAGGGGAGAAATCCGAGCGTTCCTGCCAAAGACAGCCGCCGGGCGATTTGGGCTGCCACGATGGCAGGAGGGACTTTTAGAACGGCATCTCCTTTCCAAGCAGATGATAGCGAAGCAAGGTGAGCGCCATCCTGGCCGAGCGGTCCCGGACGGTTTCGCGATCGCCGGGGAAGCTGAATGTCCGTGCAATCCCACCGGAAGGATGCGCCAGGGCAATGCAAACGGTCCCGACCGGCTTGGCGGGAGTTCCGCCGTCCGGCCCGGCGATCCCGCTGATGGCCAGCCCGAAATCCACGGCGCTTTTCCGCCGGGCCGCATCCGCCATGGCGGCCACCACGCCCTCGCTCACCGCCCCATCACGCTCGATCAGCCCGGCATCCACGTCCAGCAGTTCCGTCTTGGCGTCATTGCTGTAAACGATCCAGCCGCGCTGAAAATACCGGCTGGAACCGGGAACGTCGGTCAGCATCTTGGCGAGCAACCCGCCGGTGCAGCTTTCGGCGGTGGCAACCCGGCGAATCGGGCCTTGGGTCAAAAGATCGCCAATCACCGAAGGCAAGGTCTGTTCATCGACGCCATAAATCAGATCGCCCAGGGCGAGGCGGCAATCGGCGACGGTTTTACGCAAAGCCTCCTCGGCCTCGTGGCGGGTTTTTTGGCGCGAGGCGATGCGGAGCGAAACGACGCCGCCGAAAACCGTCGTCCCGACCGATGGGTTGCGCGCGCGATCCATCAGATCGCCCAGCATTTCGCCCACGTTGCTCTCGCCGAGTCCGAAAGTGTGCAGCGTGCGGGTGAGAATGACCCTTCCGCCGCTCATGGCGAAAACAAACGGAAACACGTGATGCTGGAACATGATCCGCATTTCGCGGGGCACGCCGGGCATGGCGAAAATCCGGCAGGACCGCGAGGAATCCGGCGGAGTAAAGTCGGCGTCGATGCCCGCGGCCGTCCCCGCCGTGTTTTGGATCATCCGCGCCCCGCGAGGGATCAGCGCCTGGGCGCGGTTGGCGTCGGCCATCGGCCTGCCGCGCTGGCGAAACATCTGTTCCATCCGGCCCAGCCAGTCGGCGTTCATTTCCAACGGCACAGCGAGCACCCGCGCCAGCGCAGCACGGGTGAGATCATCTTTTGTCGGCCCCAGTCCGCCGGTGATGAGCAGCACGTCGCATCGCCCGGCGGCTTGGGCGATGGCGGACTCGATCGCGCTCTGATCGTCCCCCACCGTCAGGTGCGCCGCAACCTCCCAGCCGATCGACGCCAACTCGCCGCTCAGCCACGCCGAATTCGCATCGACCGTCTGGCCGAGAACCAGTTCATCGCCGATCGAAAGAACCATCGCTTTCATGGGAAATCGGGATGGGTTCCGTCGAGGACTTTTTGGATACGATAGACCACGGCGGCAAGATGCCTGTGGGGAGGCGCCAACACCTTGGAACCGCCGTAACGGATGCGATAGAACAACTGGGTCAATCGGTGAATGTCCCGATAGACGTCGGCGGGGAGATAGGCGAGAGATCGGCTGAATTCCAGGGGCGTGAGGTGTGGCGGGCGCTCGATGTGATGCCGCGCCAGAATTCGCATCAGATCGTCGTAAAAACCCAATTGCCGCACGAGGCGGAGTTGGTCGGTCGTGGAGAGGGATTTGATTCCAATGCGTTTGGCGCGGCGATGAAGCCGCCATCGCTCGACGAGGAACCAACTCACGGCCAGGGCGCAGAGGAAAATCATTCCGGTAATCACGCAACTCAGGACCGACGGCGAAGCGAGCTGCCCCTGGAAATTATTCATCCAATACTGCAGGCTGATGCTGCCAATTTGAGTGGGTTTGAACATCTCGCTACTGAGGCCCAGGATCAGGTTCTTCCGCTCGCCCGTATCGTATGCGACGACGCTGGCGGCCCATTTGAATTCGAGGTAATCGAAGATTTTTTTCAACTCGGTAAAGCGGGGCCGGCTCGTCCCCGAGCCGTCCTCGCGCCCGCTGGTGGGATCGAACGTCTCCCATTTCTGCCCCGTGTATACTTCACACCAGGCATGTGCGTTTGACTGCCTGACGAAGAAGTAATCTCCCATCGTATTGAAATCGTCCGGCTCGCATCGGAAACCCACGACGTAGCGGGCGGGAATGCCGAGGCTCTGGCACATCAGGGTCATCGCCCCGGCGAAATATTCGCAGTGGCCGCGCTTGAAGTCCGTCAGGAACGCCGCCATCGGATCGCGATCCCCCAGCGACCCGATGTTCGTCAGATCCATCGTGTAGGAAAAGTTGGTGCGAAGATGGCGCTCGATATTCGCCGCGATCTCGTGGTCGAAGGCGTGATTTCCCTTCAGCGGATAGTGCGCCAACGGCTGGCCGTTGGCGTCGGCGCCGCAAACGGCCGGCTGTCTGACATAGGCGGCGACCTCCGGATCGATCACCGAATGCTCGCCCCCGTCCTCGACGGGCTCCACCAGCGCCGGCAATTCACCGGAAGAAGTGACCGTGTATTGGATCGGCTGGAGGATCGGCTGGTCGCTTTCCAAGACCCCGTCGGACCGCGAGAACCGAATCTGCATTTCGTGCGGGGAAGAGATGTTCATCGGCCCGGCCATGGCGAATAGCTTATTGGTTCCGGTCGGCTGAAGATTGATCACCTGCCTCCACGAAACGTCGGTCTCCGGGAAGTCGAAACTCCTGACGACGTCCGGAGACGCCAAATCTCCGAGGTTTTCAAAGCGATCCGGGGTCTGGGAACGGCCCCACTGCCATAGGCCGCGGTTGACGTCGTTTCCGCTGTACACGTCCAGCACCGAACCACGAAGGCGCATCTCCATCGGATGCGTCACCTTTTTGCCCTTGCTGTACAGCTCGACCCGCGCGACGACGTCCTCGCTGGGGGTGATCTTGGCCAGTTCCTGAAAGCTGACCTGGTCATTGAACCCCGACAACGCCTGGGACGCGGGGGATTGCAGCGGTCCCAAAAGCGTCTGTCCGGCCCCGCGCGGAAAGAAGAGGAAGACGAGCACCGCCATCGCGATTCCGGCCGCCGCAATCAGCGCCGTCAGCCGGCGCATGGATCGCGGCAAATCGTGCGCGTCCTGACGAAGCAGCGCCGGATTGAGGTGATCCACGGGCTGGCGATACGTCTGGCGCGCCTGATCCACCTCCATCTTCAGGTGAAACAGCAGG
>JBEKXM010000082.1:0-11509 GCA_049512115.1 Tepidisphaeraceae bacterium
GCCTCCCGCTGTTGGCTGATACGCCGCTGGATAAACCGCCCCAACTCAGGCCGATCGACCCGAGCAAGGGCTGGCTCGTTCAGCGATGGACGCTCTGCCAATGCCGAACCGTGCCGCCGGGACCATTCGACCATTATGCCGGCGACCCCGTGGATGCCTTCTGGGCATTCGACCGGGAAATGGCCGCCGACACGCTCAACTATCGCGCCGATCAGGTGGGTAAACTTCCGCAACTGATCGGGTTCTATCAGGGCGGGCGCCTCATTCCCGCGATTCCGGACCATCCGATGGTGCATCTCAAATTTCTCCCCATCCAGGACTGCGAAACCTTCACGCTTGAAGCGAAGTTTCTTGATCGTGTAACAAGCATGGGCGGCGACCATGACGGGTCGGGAAACAACAACCACGTCCGCTGGACTGGTCTCCCCGCCGACAGCCCGATTGGCCACGCCACCGGCGGTGGACCGATCCAATTTCATCGAATCGAGGGTCCCATCGAACAGATTGGCCCTTCCACTTTCCGACTCAGCCTTTACCGCGGGTATTCCAAGGGCGATCCGATCTGGCTTTGCGCCACCCATCCCGGCGACGACCGATACAAATCCGCCGTTCAGCAGGCGGTCATGCCCGTCCCTGCCAACGAAACGGGCGCCGAACAGACCATCAATTTCCCCACGATTCCCAATCAGAGTCAGACCGTGGTTTCCATCAAGCTGTCAGCCACGTCCAGCTCTGGATTGCCCGTGCATTTCTTCGTTCGCGAAGGCCCGGCTGAAGTGAACGGCGATACCCTTAGATTCCTTCCGATCCCGCCTCGGGCCAGGCTCCCCGTGAAAGTCACCATAGTCGCCTGGCAGTGGGGACGATCCCTTAAACCGTTCGTGCGGACGGCGGACCCTGTAGAGCGGACATGCCTGATCGGAGCGGCGGACTCCGCTTCGAAATAACTTGCCAGGGGAAAGATGTCGCAACCACGGTTCTACACGCTCTGGGCAATCAACGATCGGCTCGAACTGACTCGGCTTTGCCGTCAGATGGACGAGATCAAACGGCTCGGTTTCGACGGCGTGGTGTTTCACCCGCGGTTCTACCCCAATCAGCCGCCGTACCTCGGCGATGAATATCTTGCGATCGTCTCCGACACGATTCTTCACGCCAAATCGATCGGGCTGGAGTTCTGGATTTACGATGAAAACGGCTGGCCCAGTGGAACGGTTGGCGGCGAACTTCTGCGGCGATACCCCGACCAAATCCAGCGGTGGTTGGAGGCGATTCCAGAAGCAGCGCCCGGCGGCCGCCGATGGGCGATGGTCCCTCGCCGCGGAACCGGCGTCGATTATCTCAGTCCTGAACTGGCCGAACATTTCCTTCAAATGACCTATGAGCGCTACCGGACCGGCCTGCGCGCCGCCGCGTTCGAGCACGTTACGACGTTCTTTTGCGATGAGCCGGAGTTTGGGCTGGGACACGCATACGACCAAATCTCGGAATATGGCGCGATCCCCTGGACGCCCAGGCTGCCGGAAATTTACCGCCAGAAATATGGCGAAGATTTAAGCGACGTTCTGCCGCTGCTCTTTTTCCCCGGCGACGGTCATCGCCAGGCGAGAATCCGGTTTTGGGAACTGCTGACCGACCTGTTCTGCCAGTCGTTCATCACGCCCGTCAATGAATGGTGCCGTCGGCACGGCAAGCGTTTCACCGCGCATGTGAAGGGCGAGGAACATCCCCTGTTTCAGGTGCCGATGGTTGGATCGTGCCATCAGGTCTTCCAGAAACTGGCCTTGCCCGGCATCGATGCCTTGGAGCGATATCCCACCGGACATTTCTTCCCGCGGCAGGTCGCATCCGCCGCGCAACAATTCGGCGACGGCCAGTGCATGGTCGAATGTTTCGGCGGCGCCGGCTGGGGCGCTTCGCCCCAAGACCTTGAACGCTATCTCCTCTCGCTCGGCGGTCACGGGCTGACTCATTTCGTGCTGCACTTGAATCAGCATCGGCTCACGACTCACGCGATTTGCGACTGGCCCCCGTCCATTCCCTGCCACGTAACTTGGCGAGAAGCGTTCCCCCAATTGCTCCAAAAGGCCCGGCTCGCGGCCGCCTCTGATCGCATACCGGCGGACACCTTGCTCGTTGCTCCGTACCGCGCGATTATGGCAGAATACGAGCCCCGCGAGCTGCGTCAAACTAATGTCCACAACGCTTCGACCTATCCCGACAGCCTGGCCGGACGCATCAACCGGGATTTTCTGGACCTGCTAGACCGCCTCCACCAAAGCGGTTCCGCTTACCATGTCAGCGATGAGCGCACCATCGAGCAGCACGGCCGGATCGAGGGCGCAGCGTTGCATCTCGGCCGCTGTGCCTATGGCAAGCTGGTAATCCCCGACACCGCGATTTTCAATGACCAGACCCGGCGGCTGCTGGCGCGGTGCAACGTGACTGGCGATTCAGCCTCCATTGAAATCGTCGAACACGTTGAAGACCAACCGATGGAAATCCATCAAGTCGACTGGAAGGTTCAACCAAACCCGCAAAACGATTTCGTCCTCGAAGCCGAAACCAGCCGCCTATCGCAATTCACCGCCAGCTTCCATGCCGCCCAGGCAACGGAACTGCATGTCGAGTTCGCCGATGACGTGCTCGAAGTGACGCTGAACGGCAGGTCGATCGGTCGCGACGGAGCCGGCATCTGTATCGCCGGCGCCAACGTGGTTCGCTTCACCTGCGCCGGAGAAATTGCGCCCTTCCTCGCTCTTCGCGGGATATTTGCCGTCCACAGCCGCGCCCCTTACGTCTCCGGTCCCGGCGATACCATCGCAACGAATGGTCCGTTTGCATTGGAAGCAATTGAACCGGCCAATCCGCGCGATCTGATCGCCTCCGGATACCCGTTTTGCTCCACCCCCATCGTCCTCCATGCGGTCTTGGAATTGCCCGCCTCCGCCACGGCCATTCGCCTGATGGACGTTCACGCTGACTGCGTTCGGATGTGGGTGGACCACCTCGACGGCGGTTGGTGCTGGGGACCCGATTGGACCGTGCAAATGTCGCCCCCATTACCCGCCGGACCCCACAAAATCGTCGTTCACCTGACGCCGAGCACCTTCAATCGCTACGGCCCTCACCACCACATCGACGGCGACCGTCCCATCGTCTCCCCCGCCCAGTACCAGTACGTCAAGAACTTCGCCGACCGTCCCGATGCCCCCGCCAATACTCGAGTGAGCGCCTGGCACTTCAAGCCATTTGGAATCGGCAATTCGCTGGGTGTTCAATTGCTCCGGCGCGCATAGCTGCGTCAGGCGAAATAGGGATGAACGCGGATTTGCCAGTTCATCGGTGAGAGTTGAAAGATTAGCGATGATCCCCGGTTGATTGAGCGATTTCTGAAAGCACAACGATCAAGGGGTTGTCCTGGGCGGCGACCGCTATCATGCCGGCAGTGCGGCCGCGATGGTCGCGGGCATTCACGTCGGCGCCAGCGGCGATCAGGCCGCGGGCAACGGCAGTGGAATTGCTTACCCCGGCTGCGCACATGAGCGGGGTTTGTCCGATGGGGCTTGCAGCGTTGGGATCGGCGCCCCAGGCGAGAAGTTGCCGGACGATGTCTTCGTTGCCGCCGGCCGCTGCCGCGCGGAGCGCGCCTCCGAGATGCTCTTGAAGTTCGGCGTAACTCCAGGGGCCTGCCTGATAGTCGGTCCACGTGGAGCGCAATAGTTGCAGATCCCCCAGCGCCGCGGCGAATTCCAGACGCTCATCGAGCTGCACTTCTCCAGCCTGGCGAGGCGGGTTCGCGCCGCTCAACGCGAGGGAAACCAACACCAACGTCAGCGTTGCGATCCACAACCCGGCGCGAAAAAATGTGTGAATGATTTGCCACATGATTGATGTCCTTCGTTGTTTACCCGATTCACGGCAGGGGCCGATTGCCAAGCCATCTCACGCACCGAGCGAGGAATTGCCCGTTTGTCGCCGCATCCAACGCGGCCGGAACGGGTGACCAGGCGGGGAATTCGCAGTTAACAATTGTCCCCTTGCCCAGATGGCTTATGAATAAGGGGCAAAACCGACCCTCTGGCGAATTCGTCGACAGGACTGTGGTTGGCGTCACCATCCAGGTCGCCGATGCCGCCGCGGGGTCTTTTACCCGGATCAGCGGCACGGCGTCATCCGGAAGCACCCCAAATTCGCCGTTGGCTTCGATGCTCAGAGAATCCCCCTTTGATAATTTACCCAGCAGCGGATGATCGGCGATCACCTCGCAATCCACGGCGTTGGCGCTTGCCTGATAATTGCCCTCTTTCAAACCATTGAGGCGATCGACCTGGGGCGAGGACCCGGGCGAGGTCACCGCAAATCCCGCCACGATCAGAATCCCCTTCCCTTGGCGCGCGGCGAATTCAATCGCGTTCATCACCTCCGGGGTTTCATTCCACACGCGCGGCAAAACGATCACGTCCAGCGTCATCAACTGGCTCGCTTCGGCCCCATTGATGGGACTCACGTGGAGAAACGTTGTCCGCACCATGGCGGTGATTTTGGGATCGGTTTCCGTTCCCGGCTCGACCACAGGAATCAGTTGCAGCAGCGGGTCCGTCCTCAAAACCCGGTCCACATCGAGGTGACCATATCCATAAGGCGTGCGCGTCATGTGCGGACCCTCGGCCGTGAACCGGCTCACGAGAATCCCCACGCGCATCGGGGTCGTCACAAGCGGAGGAGCGACCGTGACTGTCGGAACCGCAGCCTGCCGCGGTTTGCTCAGATGCCGAACGACCCCCGTTCCCACGGTGGTCAGAACCACGACGGCGGCGACCGTTGCGTATCCCCATGCGGCGAATCCTCCGAACGCGGACGATGTGATCGCCGCGTGCGCCAATGTTCCGGAGGCGGTGGTGGAAGCGGCGGCGGCACTGCCGGCCGCGGCGGTCGATCCCAAAGCCGCCGTGAAACACTTTTCCGCCAGTCCCGCGGGCGCCGCCAATCGTGTCTGCGCGAGCAGCGTGATGCCGATCGACGCGGCTGGAACGTCGACGCCGTGCCGCGCGAATCGCTTCCGAAGCTTGGCCATCGCGCGGGTGAGGCGCTTTGCCGCCGCCTCTTCGCTGACTCCCATCGCGGTAGCGACTTGGCGCGGGTCTCTTCCTTCCAGATATCGCAGCGTGACGGCCGTGCGGTCGCGCTCGCCGAGGCTGGACAACGCCTCATCGAGCACCGTACCCATTTGCTGCCATTGATCGGCCTGTTCGGTTTCGCCTTTCATCGCAGCCGCCTCTCGTTCCCTCGCCTTTCGCCGCCATTCCCCACGGCGGGCTTCCAGGGCCAGATATCTCGCCGCTTTCACCAGCCACCCCGCCAGCATCTGCCCGTTGACTTTGGCCGCTTTTTTGGCCAATACGATAAAAACCGCCTGTGTGACGTCCTCGGCCAGCGTCAGGTCCCCCAATTGCCGCACGGCCGCGGAATAAACCATGTCCCCATGTCGTTTAACGATGGCCCGAAAGGCGTCCTGATCGCCCCGCTTCACAAATTCGCCCAGGAGGTCGCCGTCGGTCATGCCAACATGCTCCATTCATTCAATTATTGCCGCCGATGGCGGTGGGGGGACATGCGGACTAAGTTTTGGCGGATGGAATTTCCGGGTCGTTCACGCAATAGAGGGCGTCATCGGCCTTTGCCCGATCAACCACGATGAAAACTGCAACGTCGATCGCTCAAACGGCGGATGACGGCGAGGCTGTCGAACCGCGAACGATCAGGTGTTCGGCGACGCGAACCTCTCGGCTGGAGAGCGGCTTGGGAGATGCCAGATCGTTCAGCAAAATCTCCGCCGCAAGTCGGCCCATCTCGCGCCCGGGGACTGCCACCGTGGTCAACGCCGGATACACCGCCGACATGGGGAAAACGTCGTTGAAGCAAACCAGGCTGAAATCCTGGGGGATTCGCAGCCCCATTCCGTGGCCGGCGCCCATGATCATGAACGCGATCTGATGGTCGTAAGCGATGACCGCGGTTGCGCCCCCTTCCATCACCGTCTTTCGCACGAACGCCGCCGGCGAATGAGGATGGAACGGCGCGTCGTGACCGTCCACCAGCCGAAGATTCTGGGCCCGGGCCAGTTCCACCAACGTCCCGTGTCGTTCTTCGACGCTGTAGTGGTTGAAATAGTAAGACGGGGCGTTGGCGTAAGCGATGCACTCGTGGTTCAGATCGGTAAGGTGGGAAACGATCGCCTTCATCCCGGAAACTTCATCCGCGATGACCGACGCCGCCGGATGGCCGAGCCGTTCGTTCACGCAAACATACGGCACGTGACGGAAATCAAGTTCCGCGACGATTTCAGGTCTGGGCGCCTGCATCAACACCGCCCCGTCGAATCGCCAGAATGGAACGGGGTTCTTCGTGCGGCGACGGCGGCTTAAGCCGTAGAACACGTCGTACCCGCCGCCGTGCAATGTCTCGGTGATCCCTTCGATCAACGATTCGTTGATGCCTTCGGCAATATGGGTGTGCGGTGAGGCGAACAGGCCAATCACACGCGAGTTACGAAGGCTCAGGTTGCGAGCGCTGAGATCGGGCGTGTAACCTAATTCTTGCGCCGTGTCCCGGATCTTCTTCCTGACGGTTTCGGAAGTGGAGAAATTTTCGGCATTGTTGAGAACCCGGCTTACAGTGGCAGCAGTTACCCCACATAGCCGCGCGATGTCTGCAATTGTCGGACGCTTGCTCACCTCTTTCGAATTATACACGAACGTTTGGTAACTGGAACATTGGGTTCGGCGGTCGATCGTCCCGTCAAAAACCGCTATCGCCCGTGGGATTCGGGGTTCGGCGAAGCGGTGGAACTGCGGACGATCAGATCTTCCGGCACCCTGACCTCCTTTCCGATCTGCGGCTGCGGGGCAATCAGGTGATTCAACAGAAGTTCCGCCGCTATCCGACCTATTTCACGTCCGGCAACGACCACCGTGGTCAGCGGCGGATACAACATCGCCACGGGGAAAACGTCGTTGAAGCAGATCAGGCTGAAATCCTCCGGAACGCGCAATCCCATTCCGCAGGCAGCGCCCAACAGTATTACCGCTCTTCGATGATCGTAAGTGATGATGGCGGTGGCGCCGTCGTCCAATACCGTCTTGCGAATGAATTCGGTGGCGGAATCGAACGGCATCTCATGGCCGTTCACGAGCTGAATGGTTTGATTGCGGGCCGCGGCCAGAAGGGTTTCGTAACGATCGTGCACGCTGTAATGCGTGGCCCCGGCCACTCGCACGTTGGCATAGGCGACTCGTTTATGCCCCAACTGCGTGAGATGCGCGATGGCGCGGTTCATGCCCATCGGATCGTCCGCCAGCACGTGCGCCACCGCCCGGCCCACTCGCTCGTTCGCGCAGACGTAAGGAACGCCGCGAACGTCCAATTCCGCCACCGTCTCGGACTTGGGCTCCTGCATGAGTACCGCGCCGTTGAATCGCCACACCGGCAATGGAGGCTTGTTGCTTCGCGTGGGCGTCATTCCGAAGAAAACGTCGTATCCGCCCGCGTGCAGAGTCTCGGTAATCCCCTCAATCAAGGCTTGGTTGATCCCCTCGGCTACATGGGTCTGCGGCGAAGCGAACATGCCCACAATCCGCCTGTTGCCCAGGCTGAGCGACCGCGCATTTGAATCAGCGACGTAGCCCAGATCCCTGGTCGCGCCCCAAATCCTCTGGCGCAGTTCCTCGGTCGTCGAGAAATTCTCCTTTTTATAGTTGAGAACGCGGCTGACGGTGGCCGTGGTGACCCCGCATCGCTTGGCGACATCGGCGATAGTTGGGCGTTTACTCACTTCTAGGAAACTCCAATTCCACGCCTGCCATAAATGAATGCTCGCTGTTATGCGCCGCGCCGCCTCCGCGCCAGCACGCCGACTGCGCCCATAGCGAGCAATCCCATCGACGCCGGCTCGGGGACGTTCGCCAAGCTGATGCCGTTGGCCGCGGCGAAGGCGTCCAAGGCCGCGACGTCACCGGCCGAGGCCGCGCCGCTCACGCTCTGGTTGAAGTTCGCCGCCAAGTCGGTGAAGTCGGCGGCGTTCACCAGGCCGTCGTAGTTGAAATCGCCCTGGTCCCAGCCGGTGACCGGCTGATTGAAGTTCGCCGCCAGGATGGTGAAGTCCGCGGCGTTGACCAGGCCGTCCAGATTTGCATCGCCCAGCAGCGTGTAGGCCACCTCGATTTGGCCTGAGACCAGGCCGGAGACCTTGCCGTCCACCCCGTCGGCATAGCCGACGCCGTAACTAAGGCCATTAGTCTTGGTTAGTGCCGCCGTGGAAATGATGCCGGGACCGTTCCACCCGCCGCCGTTGTAGCCGGACTTGATATACCCGGCGATCGTCGAGAACGGATCGCTGGAGCCGTAGGTGATAATGACGTGGTTGTTGTTCACGTCCAGCACGCCGTTGCCGGTGATCGACAGCGACGTGAGGTTCACGCTGCTGGTCACAGCGGGGCCGCTTCCCCCGGAGACTCCTGCGGCAAGTTGCAACAATCCGCCGGTGACGCTGACGCTGCCTGCGGCCAGGGCGCTGGTCGTCGCGGGAGTTGACGTTGGATTGATGAGCAGCGTGCCTGAGGTGACAGTCGTACCGCCCGAATAGGTATTTGAGCCGCTGAGCACTACGGTGCCGACCATCAGCGCCTGGGTGACTGCCGCAAGAGCCAGACCGCCTGTGCCGCTGATGTTGCCGGAAATGGTGAAAGAATTGGCCGAATTGCCGACGGCAATCGTTGTATTGGTCGCCAAAGCAACGGGCGCTGAAATCGTGTGATTTCCGCTCTCGTCGGCGATTTTGGCAGTGCCCGCCGTCGTTGTCCCGCTGGGATTATAAACGTTGCCGTTGAGCGTCAACGTACTGAACGAACCGCCGGTCCCCTGCGCAATGACATAGGATGAAGTTGGATTATTGAAAATCATAGTCCCGACGCTGATCTGAAAATCTTGGTTGGCGTTGAGATCTATCGTTTCCGTAATGCCCGACGGGATACTACTATTTCCAAACGTCACGGTGTCACCCGGATTGCAGGGCATCCCGCCGAGCCCCGTTGATTCGTTAAATTGGGTGAAATTGTCGATCGTTCCCCAATTGTAGGGGCTACCCTGGGGGTGCTGCCCCGCTTGCCATTCGGTGGTCACTGGCGTGTTCGTGAACCGGGCGTCGCCGAAATAAAAATTGCCGGGGACGAGGGTTTCACTGTTGTCGTAACAAATGGTTGCCATGATGAATTCGACCCACCCAGCATTGGCTGGAATTGTGGTGCTCGCCGATCCCCCTGGCAATAAGTTGGCATAACTCCAGGTCATCGTCCGGGTGGTAATGCCTCCAGTGCCGGGGCTTGCATAATCCGCCGCATCCCAGTTACCGGGATTACTAGGATTGCCCGTGTCGTAATTTGGCCCGCCGATGCTGTTGTACGGGTAGCTCGTCGGCCAATTCTGAAAGCCGTAGGTTTGGGCATTGAGAGCCATTCCAACCTCTGCACCGGCATTGGGGGACCACTCGTTGGCGTTATAGGCCACCTGGATGGTCAATTCAGTGTTGTTGAAGAAATCCGCCATTTCACTGTTGCCTTCGCTATCCGTTTCATATTCCGTTTTGAGCGACATGTTTTGACTGTAGCCGCTTTGCGCTTTCATTTTGAGACTGTAGTTTCCGAGGGTCACTCCCGTAGTGTTGCTGTAGTTGTAGTAGGCCGAAGGCCAATTATCTGTCGGGTCGGCGCCGGGATTATTAGTGGGGTACGTCCCACCGTTGCTGGCGGTCCAGTCAAACCATCCATCGTTGGTCTGGTTCGACCAATCGCCGCCGACCGTTCCCCCGCGAGCTAAGGCTCCGCAAGCCATCGCCGCTGCCATCGTCACCGCTGCCACATTTTTATTTGTCCGCTTCATGAACCCTCCGGAGTATGTATTACGTTGTCACTTTTGCACGTTCCAATTTGATCCCTTGCCGCAATCGCTACACGGACGTCGCTACGGGGTCATCTCGGGCACCGCAATATTCTTGAGGAGCAATGAGGTCACGCCGGTCTTAGCGTTGTACGTGTAGGTTTCAACGTGACCATCGAGCATCAATGCGTTGCAGGTCGTGTTCCCCAGGTGGCGGAATCGAATATTATAGGGATTCTGCATATTGGTCGAACTTCCGTCATCCGTATTCATTATCGCCAGTTGGGCCGCTGTGTATTGCGGGGGCTGGGGAATGTTTATTGCGCCATACATCATATTGACGGGCGATCCGGGACCTATCCCGGCGGGGTAGTCCTGCCATATCGTGGTCAAATCGCCGAAGTAAAGTCCGGTGTAGTAAATCCATCCACCACACATGAATTGCCCTACCGGATTGCCGCCTCCGTTTGCTTTCGACCACCCCCCGACGCGCCATGCTCCGCTGTCCGTCTGCGCCAAGGATCCATCGAAGATGTACGCGATCTGGGCGCTCAGCGGAACACTGGCAATTTTGTATGGCTCCAAAAAGGGGCGGAGTGGAATGCCGTGGCCGAGAATTCTATCCGGCCATCCCAATTCTGGCATGAGCCTTGGATGACAGACATACTGATAAATCAGGACGTTGGGATCATTACCCAGTCCCGGGGGGGCCTCCGGACATGTGAAAATGCCGCGTACCCGGCTATAGATCTGGTTTTGAGACTGAGAGCCCTGGTCGTAGGCCGACGAGATCCCGGTCAAATCACTTTGAATCAGCGTTGTCCAGTCAGCGGCCAACGTATTAACCGTATCCGCGGGATTAGTATCCCACCAGGGCGCCTTGAACTCATTCCCATATCCGTTCCAAGACCCGTAGGGCAGTCTTCCCTGATTGTCGCCAACGTAAATCGTGATCGCCTGGCCGATCTGCCGCAGGTTCGACTGGCATTGCACCAAGTTTGCCTGAGCCCGGGCGCGTTGCAGAGCCGGCAGGAGAACTCCGACCAAGACCGCGATAATCCCGATCACCACGAGCAACTCAACCAACGTAAAGGCTCTGCGTTCGCAGTTGCCGCCTCGACAATCTCGCGGCCAAGCGATGTTGGTCCGCATAAGCACATCCCTTTCTTTGTCGGTGCCGAACAGAATTGCACCTCCGCACTTGCCTGCCGGCGCTGGGCTGCAGCGTTCTGCCGCCTCCTAACCCCGCGCTGGCAACGCCGTTCCGCGTTCCATGTTAGGTAAACGCTTACCTATGGTAATAACCCGTATTTTTTAGTCAAGGGAAATCGGATCAATTTACCGAGATTGGGACAAAATCGGAGGGGTTTGGGGTAACGCGCTTGAACATAACCCCGCAGCGCGCCGTGGAAACGGTCGTTGTGACGTTGTTGAGGCGGCTGCCCAAAGAGATTCATCCAAGGCTGCGGGAGGGAGCTCCCGATAGCATTGGATGAAACGCGGCAAATGGAGGTTGAAAGTCAGCGTTGGAACGAGTGCCTAGTTCGAACGCTACCGACGGAGCAGGAGTCCCGTA
>JBEKXM010000083.1:0-11429 GCA_049512115.1 Tepidisphaeraceae bacterium
CCGCCGCCGGCGGCGCCTCCGGGAGGCAGTGGAAAGTGAATCACCATTTCCTCATTGCCTCGGCGGCCGTGCTGCTGGCGACATTGACCGCGTGCGTCGATCAGCACAAGGAGGTGCAGACCTACCGCAACGTGGTGGACGCCGGCCTGCCCCGCGCCAAGTCCTATCAGCCCGGCCAGCCGCTCTCGCTGGCGCAGGCCCTGGCGTTGGCCAACGAAGACAATGAGCAAATCGCACTCCAGGGCGAGAATTATCTTCAGGCCCTGATCGCCAAAAACCGCGCCGTCGCCGCGTTCCTGCCCACCGTTTCCTTCCAGCCGGATTTCACCCTCGAACAGCCGCCCCTGAACGGCACCACCAGCGCCGGCGCAACCGTCACGCCCCAGGTCGCGGCCAGCGGCGGCGGCTTCGTCATCCGCGGCGACACCTGGCAGCGATTCGAGGCCCCCGTCACCGGGGCAATGAATTTCAGCTTTGTCTCCTATCCCAATCTCCAAAGCGCCGAGCAAACCATCGTCCAACAGCGCCAGCTTCTGCTCGACAGCCAGGCCACCGTCCTGCTCAATGTCGCCCAAACCTATTACCAGGTCCTGCTTTCCGAGAAACGGGTTTCCGTCCTTGAAAATTCGCTGAAACTTCAGCAAGCTCGCCTGGTCGACGTGCAGGGCCGATTCCAGAACCATCTGGCCCTGGCCCTGGAGGTCTCCCAGACACGCGCCCTGCTTGCCTCCACCGAATCCTCCCTCACTCAGGCGAAGAACGACGTCCGCGACGGCCGGCACATGCTGGCGTTTCTCATCAACGTCGGTGAAATCGACGGCCCGCTGGTAGACGAAGTGGTCGTTCCCCGAAACCTGCCTTCGATGGACGAATTCCGCGCCTACGCCGCCGCCCATCGCCAGGACCTGCTCGGCGCCGAAGCCGCCGTCCGCGCCGCCAAGTACGCCGTCGATGCCGCCATCGCACAGTATTACCCCTCCGTCTCCCTGAACGTCGCCGGCTTCCTCTATCGCGAGTATTTCTCCGAGGCCAGCAAGTGGGACGCGATCCTGATCGCAAATCTCCCCATCTTTTCCGCGGGGATCATCGAAGCCGACGTGCGCGAGGCCTGGTCCAAGCTTCGCCAGGCCGCGCTGTATCAAGCCGAATTGCGCCGCCAGATTGACCGCGACGTCCAGGTCGCCTTCGACAGCCTCACGACCGCCCAGACCGAATTGACCAGCCTCGACCAGGAAGTCCAGGCCGCGTCCGATGCCTTGGACCAATCTGAACAACTGTTGAAGAACCAGTTGGCCATTCCCCTGGACGTTTTGACGGCACAGGACACTTTATTGACGGCCCAATTGAACTACGCCAGCGAAAACATCAGCCGGACTATTTTTTACCTCGATTTGCTGCGAATCACCGGCCAGCTTGATCCAACCAGCCCCGAACGCTGGCGCACCGCCACCGGCCCCGCTCCGCTCGCACGCCGTTTGCTACCTCCAGGATGAGTGCGCCGGGCGCTTGCCCGACCGCAGAGGTCCGGAAATCCACTAACTGGAGGACATATATCATGCGTTTCTCCACCTTCTGTCTGGCCGCGCTGGGCGCGGCGTCATTGTTGCTCGGCGGGTGTGCCACTGCTCCGGTTACAACTTCCGATAGATCAATGCTGCACACCGATTCAAGCGCCGCCTTGGCCGATTTCAAGACACTCGATCCAAGCCTGGATGGCCTGCTCGGCAACTCCTACGGCTTCGCGATCTTCCCATCGGTCGGCAAGGGCGCGGTCGGCATCGGAGGCGGTTACGGTCAGGGCGAGGTCTATCAGCAGGACAAGCGCGTCGGCTACGCCAATATGACGCAGGCCAACGTTGGCGCTTCCATCGGTGGACAGACCTGTAGCGAGCTGATCGTTTTCAAGACGCCGGATGCGATGCAACGGTTCCAAGCCGGGCAATTCGCATTGACGGCCGACGCCTCCGCCGTCGCCGCCAAGGCCGGCGCTGCCGCCGATGCCAAATGGGCAAACGACATCACCGTTTTCATCAATGTTAAAGGCGGCTTGATGACACAAGCCTCCGTCGGCGGCGAGAAGTTCGAGTACGAACCGCTGGCATCGGCTGAATAACGATCCTTCTCCCCTCCGGAAGCCCATGGCCCCAAGCCATGGGCTTCACTTTTTTTCAATCCCTTCCAATCCGCTTCAAAAACTCCTCCTCGCTTAATATCTCGATTCCGAGTTCCTTCGCCCTGGCAAGTTTGCTCCCCGCATCCTCGCCGGCCACAACAAAACTGGTTTTTTTGCTGACGCTGCCGGCTGCGCGTCCGCCCAGGTCGGTAATCAGCCGCTCGATCTCCTCACGCTTGAACTTCTTCATCGCCCCCGTCACCACAACGGTTTTGCCGGCAAGCGCCGGCGATCCGCGCGATGTCTTTTCCACTTTCGGATCGACTCCGACGCGATTCAACTCCGAGATCGTGTGCCGGCCCGCCTCGCCGTGAAAAAAATCGTACACCGATTGCGCGATCACGTCGCCGATCTCGTGAATAGAGGCCAGCCGCTCGACAGTGGCCTCACGGAGTGACGCCAAGTCGCCGCATTCCTGCGCCAGCACGAACGCCACCCGGCTCCCCACGTGCCGAATCCCCAATCCGGCCAGAAGCCGATCCAGCGGCTGCGATTTGCTCTGGGCAATCGCATCCACCACGTTCTGCGCGCTCTTCTCGCCCATGCGCTCCAGCTCCAACAGTTGCTCCTTTTTGATCCGATACAGATCGGCGAAGGTCCTGACCAATCCGGCGTCGATGAGCTGATCCACCAGCGCTTCGCCGACGTTCTCGATGTCCATCTGCCCCCGGCCGCAGAACCATCGCAGCCGCTCGCGGAATTGCGCCGGACATTCCGGATTGTCGCACCGGATGAACGGGCCATCGGATTCCTTTTCCACTTTCGATCCGCAAGACGGACATTTGGTCGGCGGCTCGATGGGTTTGGCGCCTTTGGGCCGCTTTTCCGGCACGGCCTGCCGAACGTACGGAATCACTTCCCCCGCCTTTTCCACGACAACCGTGTCGCCAAGATGCAGGTCGAGTTTTCTGATCTGCTCGATGTTGTGCAGACTGGCGTTTTGAACCGTGGTGCCGGCCAGGAAGACCGGCTTGAGCCGGGCCACCGGCGTCAGCGTGCCCCCCTTGCCCACCTGCCAATCCACCTCGCGCAAGACCGTTTGCATCTGCTCGGCGGCGTATTTGAACGCGATCACCCAGCGCGGGGCCTTGCTGGTGGCGCCCAGCCGATCGCGCTGCTCGAACGAATCCAGCTTGATCACCACGCCGTCCGTCTGATACGCCAGCTTGCCGCGAACCTCCGCGAACTTCTCGATCGCCCCGATCACCTCGTCGATCGACCTGGCGAACGTCGTTTGCTCGCTGGCCGGCAAATGCCATTTCCTGAATAGTTTCAGACATTCCCAATAACTTTGCGTCGGCGGCGGATCGGCCTCGCCCAATCCATGGGCCACGAACCGCAGCTTGCGCGACGCGGTGATTTTCGGATCGAGTTGCTTCAACGCCCCCACGGCCAGGTTTCGCGGATTCTTGAAAATCTCCTCGCCCGCGTCCTCGCGCTCTTTGTTGATCTGCTGAAACACCGCGCTGGACATGTAAATCTCACCGCGCACCTCCAAAACCCTCGGCGCGTCGTCACCATGCAGCCGCAGCGGAATCGACTGGATGGTCCTGGCATTGACGGTGATGTCGTCCCCCCGCCGCCCGTCGCCGCGCGTGGCGGCCAACACCATCGCGCCCTTCTCGAACCGCACGGATGCGGCAACCCCATCGACCTTCGGCTCTACCACGTATGCAATTTCCTCATCCCCCAGCCCCTTGCGAATCCGCGAATCAAACGCCCGCACCTCCGCTTCGTCGTAGGTATTGTCGATGCTCATCATCGGCACCGAATGCTCGACGGTCTTGAACCCCTCGATCGGCTGCCCCCCCACGCGCTGCGACGGCGAATCCGGCGTGAGCAGCTCCGGATGCGCTTTCTCCAACTCAATCAATTCGCGCATCATCGCGTCGAATTGCCGATCGGTGATCTCGGGTTTGCCCTGGTAATAAAGATAATTGTGCCGCTCCAGTTCCTGGCGGAGCTTTTCGATCTTCTGCTCGACGGCGCTTGGCATATCAATAGTTTAGATCGCCTAACAAAATAAACCACAGAGGGTACAGAGGCCACAGAGCACACAGAGATCAGGCCGTCAATTCAGCATTCGCCTGTGCCACAATTCGAGTTCGGTCTGACAGCAGGGCAAAGAAATAGCTCACGCAAAGGCGCAATGGCGCGAAGAAGAAAACTTTGCGCCTCTGCGCCTTTGCGTGAGACTCCTTCTCCGATGGATTTCAAATCGATTTGATTCGGTTTGGGAGCCGGTCGAAGCATGCGCGAAAATCATCCGTCAGCTCGGATTTCACAATTCGTCGAAGCCCTTGCGAACGGTCTTTCCCCGGCGCTTGGCAACGCGGGCCTTACGCGCCACTTTTTCCAGGAGTTCCTGGGACTCCGCCAGAGTCTGGTCCCATTTCAGCTCGCCCTCGATGTCCTGGAGCATTTGCTTGGCCAACTGTTCCTGCGCGGCTCGGGGCAGGTGCGAAGCTTTCACAAAAGCCTGTTCCAATGATGCGGTCATGGCGACCCGGATTTTACTATTGATCCGCCGCAAAAACCATGGCGCGATTAGCCGCGGCGGCAATTGGGCCTGGCCGGAGATTCTTGCAAGCTCGGAAGAACCCCCACCCCAACCCTCCCCCTGAGTACCGGGGGAGGGGGAAAGGGTTGAATTCCGCAAAACATTATGGCCGCACCCCGGCATTTGCAATTTCACCTCATCATCCCCCGCAACGTTTCCAGATTTACTTCATCCCACGGCCGGCCGGAAGGATGTTTGTCCTTCGGCGTCTCCAGGATTTTCGGAACGTCGGCGAACGCTTCGTCGCGGACGATGGGGATGAAGCCCGCCCGGCCGATCTTGCCCAGGCCGATGTGATCGTGGCGATCCACCCGGCTTGCTAAATCCTTCTTGGAATCGTTCAGATGCAGGACTTTGATGCGCTTCAGGCCGACGATTTTGTCCACTTGCCTGCGGAAGGCCGGGTAGCGCCGGCCGCGGAAGTCGTAGCCGGCGGCGAAGAGGTGGGCCGTATCCAGGCAGACGGCGAGGCGGCGGGGATTCTTCGAGAGTGAAATGATTTCGGCCAGGTGTTCCAGCCGATAGCCAAGCGAGCTTCCCTGGCCGGCGGTGATTTCCAGACAGGTTATTACTTTCGCACCATTAACGCTGGCGTACGCGCGGTCCAGCGCTTTGGCCACGCGCTTCAGGCCCGCTGGTTCACCCGTTCCTAGGTGCGCGCCGGGATGGGTCACGAGATATGGAATTCCCAGGATTTCGCAGCGTGAAATCTCCTCGACGAACAATGCGATGCCGGCATTCCATAGCCGATCATCCGGGGACGCCAGGTTGATCAGGTAGCTGTCGTGGCTGACGGTTCGGGCGAAGCCCAGGCGATTGCAGTGGGTTTTCCAAAGCGCGACCGCATCGGCCGCGAGCGGCTTGCATTTCCATTGCTGCTGGTTCTTGGTGAAAATCTGGACGGTTTGGCATCGCAAAGTCTCCGCTTCGAGCAGCGCGCTGTGCAGCCCGCCGGAGATGGAAAGATGGGAGCCGAACATGGGTGATTGTCCTCTGGCGCCAGTTCAGGTTCGAGGGCGGAACAATTGGAACAACTCTTTCAAAACCTGCAATGCTGGATTCTTTGCGGTTCTCCCGCGATCGAGTGCAGCCTTGGTTGGATGCACGAGAATGACGCCCTCCAATTCACGGGCATGCAACAATCCCCTGCGCACCAGGGACTCGACGACGCTTTTTGTCTGGCTTTCGGTCAATCCGACCTGCTGGCCGACCCAAGCCGCATTATAATCGAGAGAGATGTCCGTTTGCTGAGGCCACCGGCAACCCGCAATTATTCTTGACAAAAGGCGCTTTTCGTCTTGAGTCAACCGATCTTTCATCGGGCCTCCCCGTTTGTTGACGGAGAAAACTACCAGTTCTTCTAAGAGAAGGAAATGGAACCGCGGATTGCGCGGATTACACGGATAAATTCAAATCTTATCCGCGCAATCCGTGTAATCCGCGGTTCTCTGTGCTCACTGCGGCCTTTGTGATCTCTGTGTCAGCGTTCGTTCAAGGCGGCAATTACCTGGGCTTGATGCTGTTGTTAATCGCCTGATGGGCGGCTTCCAACTGCATGAATTCCACGTGCCCATCGGCAAACAGCAGGTTCATCCCATCGCCGCCGTGGTTGTCGTCCTTTTCATAACAGACGACGGTTGTGGGGTCGGCGCCCATTTTCAGGTTCGCGCCGATGTAGATGTAATCGGAATTCGCGTTGACCCAATCGGCCGATTGGTCGGGCATCATTCCCCCGGGCGGGCGCGTGTTGGTGGTGGGACATGCGAAAACCATGGCTGTCAGATTCTGGGTTTTCACCAGCGTCCCCAGGTCCGGCGGATAATTGCCCTGGTGATCGTTGGCATACATCACCAACCCAATCCCGATCTGGCGCAGATTGCTGGCGCATTTCACGCGATTGGCCGTCTCGCGGGCGCGGTTGAGCGATGGAAGCAACACGCCAGCCAGCATGGCCGTCTGTCCGACGCCCGCCGCTGTGAGGCTGTCGGCCGATCCGATGGCGCTGGCGCCGGGAAACGGCTCGATCGACTTGAAATAAAATCCCGCATCATCGTTCCAGCCGACGCTGCCGGCGGGTTCGGTCTCGGCCATGATCTTGTCGAGCGGGGGCATAATCAGCGGCGGGGTTTGCGCGCCGAAAATATCTGCCAGCCCAAAATACAGCCGGCTCAATGCCAGGCAGCCCTGGTATCCGTTGGGCATGGTCTTGGGCAAGTCGATGAAACTGAAGCTGGAATATGCGGCCGGGGCATTGAGCTTCTGAATCACCGCCTGGAAATCCGGATTGTCCTGGATCGACTTGGCATCCGCCGGCCGACTCACGGCCGACACCACCATCTGCGGATACAAACCGATGTACAGCGTCCCATCCTTGATCGCCCACGAGGGCGAAATCAGCGGCGTGGCCAGATAATGAACGCTCGTTCCGTTGCTGGTCAATTGCCGGAATTCGACGTGAATCATCATTTGTCCGCGGCCACTGCCCTGCCCGTGCTGAATGGCTTGGCGGATCATATTGTTCGCCAGGGACTCCAGGTTGTTGAGCGACGTCTGCAACTGGTCGGCGTTTCGCGGGCGATTGACGATCGTGCATCCCAGCAATCCGTTTCCGGCGGTGGCGGGATCAACGTAATATCCCCATTGCACACCCAGCGCCGCCAGGAAATCCTTCTGAATGTCCAATCCCAGCGTCTGGTTCACCCGCGCCAGACCCTGGTGAAACTGGCCGCCCTGGTCCGGACTGAACTGAACGATGGCGTGATCGATCTGCGTGAACAGAGCGTCGAGGTCGCAGCTTCCCGCCCCGGCCATCGTCGAGCTATCCGGGATCAGCTTGAATATCTCCGGCGCCAGCGGCGCGGCATCCGCCAACGCCAATAACCCCTTGCGCGGCGATGGGGCGGCCACCATGGCCTGCTCCGACCAATTCTTTCCGTCAAACCCCGCGGTCATCGCCGCCGTCTTCAGGCCACCCAAGCCAAGGGCGTCGCGAATCTGGGGCCACAGTTGCTGCGCCTGCGGCGGGGCAAGCTGCTGGATCGCCGCATCGATTGTCGCCACCATTGCCGTGCCGTCCACGTACGCCGCCAGCACCGGGTCTTTCCCAAGCTGACCCATGGCCGCCTGAAAGGCGGCGTTTTGCGACAGCGGGCTGTCAATGTGTTCGGGGAATGCGAAATCGCTGAGAACTACAAGGGTGCCGAACACTCGTACATTGAGGACCGGGCCTTGGGCGTGTGCGAGCAATCGTCGGACCTGCTGTTCGATTCTCGGCGCATCGGCGCCGCCGTCGCAGGCGATCGCCAGTTGCGGGATGGGCGGCCCACCGGCGTTGACGGCGCCAAGCCCGCCGAAATAGATCGCCGTCGGATGCTGGGCCGCCGCGCTCAGGATATCCATGACTTGCCGAACCAGCCCGGCAAATTGCGGGTTCAGCCCGCCGAGGCGGTTGGTCCACTGCGGCAGCGATTCGTGCAGGAACTGCGAAAACTCGGAGGCATCGAGGATAGCCTTCAGATGGGACTGGTCGAACCCCGGCCCCAGTGATTGCGTGCCGCTCCAGCCGATATAAATCTGCGCATCGCCCGGCAAACGATCGGCCAGCGCCTGGCCAAGACAAACGATCGGCGCAAACAAGACAACGAGAATGGATGTGCAAAGAGCCCGCATAGATCCTCCGCAATGAATGGCCCGGACAACCAAACCGGCAAGTATCGTCGCTCGCTGGGAGATGCGATGCAAGGGTTGTAACCAAGGTCGGCCAATGCAACGCTCAACACTCAACACTCAACACTCAACATTGAAGTAAGGGAAAAGAATGTGGCCTTCCCCACTTCGACATTGAGTGTTGAGCGTTGAGTGTTGAGCGTTGCATTACTCCCAATTGCCCACTCTCATTTCCCGACGCAGAACGTGGAAAAAATCCTTCCCAGGAGATCGTCGGGGCTGACGACGCCGAGGATGCCGCCCAGGGCGTCCAAAGCGGCGCGGATTTCGGCGGCCAGGAGTTCCAGGGAATCGGGCACGTCCCTGGCCCGGTGCAGCGCGGAAATCGCGTCGTCCAATGCTTGCAGATGCCGGCCGCCCAGCGCCAGGCTCGCGCCGACCGAATCCGCTCCGAATGCAATGCGATCCAGGCTTTGGCGCAGCGCATCCAATCCGTCGCCGGTCACGGCACTGACCGGCAGGAATTCACCTGAAACGGGCAGGCGAAGCCTCCCGTCGGGAAGTTTTTCGAGCAGATCGGATTTGGATGCGACGAGCAAATCCGGCGATTTGGGCAACGGCACGTCCGCTCGGTCGTCGGTCGCATCGCGCACCAGGACGAGCACGTCCGCCCGTTCGATGGCACGATGAGCCGCATTCCGCATCTGCTCGTGAATGTAACGCAGAGACGGGGATTGCGGGGATTGGCCTGTTTCTTCGATGCCGGCGACGTCGATCAGCCGGGCAACTCCGCGAGCCAGGACTATCTCCACCGACAATGCGTCCCGCGTCGTGCCGGGCTGGGGCGAGACGATCGAACGATGCTTTCCGGCCAGCGCATTGGTCAACGTGCTCTTGCCCGCATTCGGGCGGCCGGCGAGCACGATCGTCGGCTCGTGCGTAAGCTTCTCGAATCGCACGCTTTCGGCAACGATCTTCTCGAGTTGGCCGAGCACCGCCTCGATTCTCGCGGCGGCGTCGTGGGAAGTCAGGAATTCGATCCCCTCCTCGGAAAAATCGATTCCCGCTTCGACGAGGGCCAGCGATTCGGCGAGCGAGTCCATGGCGGGCCGGAGCCGGCGCGCCAGTTCGCCGGCCATGAGCCGCCGGGCGGCGGCGAGATGCTGCTGGTTTTGTGCGGAAATCGTCGCGGCGACGCCTTCCGCCTGGGATAGATCGAGCTTGCCGTTGAAATACGCGCGGGCGGTGAATTCGCCCGGCTCCGCCTGCCGCGCTCCCTGCCGCATCAACCACGCGAGCAGCATCCGCGCCAGCAGCGGATTGCCCGGAATATGCAACTCCACGAGGTCTTCACCCGTGTAACTGCGCGGCGAACGGAACTGATAAACCCGTGCGGGGCAGGAAATGTCGCCGAAGCGCAGCTCGCTCCGGCCGGCCGACCCGCCGCCGGATGCGGCGATCCCAAGCCTGGCGGAAATCGGAAACGTCTGGGGGCCGCTGATGCGCAGGATCATCCGCGCGGCCGGCCCGGTGGCGGAACTGATAGCGGCGATGGTGTCAGAGGAAAATTCGTCATTGGTCATTTGTCATTCGTCATTTGTCATTGGCCACTCGGGTTTCGCATCCCTCCTCAGCCTTTCTTCTTCTCTTTGCGTTCGGCCTCCCTCCGCACCTGCTCCGCTTTCTCCTGCAAATTCGCCCAGA
Organism: Tepidisphaeraceae bacterium; assembly: GCA_049512115.1. Lineage (GTDB taxonomy): Bacteria > Planctomycetota > Phycisphaerae > Tepidisphaerales > Tepidisphaeraceae > PALSA-1353. The sequence continues at coordinate 10,104 of JBEKXM010000083.1, forward strand.
CGCTGCCCAGGCAGCCCGGCTTGGACGCCTGCGACTTCGGCTCGTCCTTCTGCTTTTGCTTCCCCTGCCGGGTCGGCTTGGCGTCGATGATCACCTTGTTGGCCTTCTCACGCTCCTCCCGGTCCTTGATGTGCTGGCGAATGATCTTGCTCTCGAAAATCGCCAGCGTGGAACTGGTCAGGATGTACAGGTTCAACCCGCTCGGCATCCAGTAGAAAAAGAGCGAAAACGCCAGGGACATGTATCGCATCATCTTCTGCTGCGAGGCCTGCTCGGCGGTGAGGCTTGGCGGCTGGGGCTGGAGCTTCTGCTGCAGGAACATCACCACCGCCACGACCAGCGGCAGAACGTTCAGCGACACCACTTTCATCCCGAGGAACGGGACCGTGAACGGGTGTTGGTCCCAGGATATCAGCCGGTCCGGCCGGGCCAGATCGTGAATCCACGTCAGCCCCCAGAGAAACGGCGCCTGCCGCAGCGCGATGTCGTTTTGCAGCGCCGAATAGAGCGCGATCCAGATCGGCATTTGCAGGAACATCGGCAAACAGCCAAGGAACGGCGTGATCCCCATTTCCTTGTGCATTTCCATCTGGGCCTTGGCCAGGGCGTCCTTGTCGTCGCCGTATTTCTTCTTGAGCCGTTCCATTTCCGGCCCCATTTTCTGGAGCTTGAGCATGGAGACCTGGGAGTGCTTGCTGATGGGATGCAGAATCGCGCGAACCAACACCACCAGGGCGATGACCGCCAGGCCCCAATCGCGCAGGAACCAATGGAAGAATCCCAGCAGATCGACCAGCCCATCGACGAGCCAGGAAAAAGTGCAGAATCCGCAGGAACTGCCGGAGGTGGCCAGGAGTTGATTGTATCCGCGAGGGAAGCCGGCGTAATAATCGCCTTCCAGAAGCCCGCGTTCTTTGGGTCCGAAGAAGACCGACAGCGGCAAGTCCACCGACGAACCGGCGGGAACGGACATTTCGGCGCTCTGCAAGTCGAGAACGGCGACACGGTCATCGGCCGGCGCGTCGGGATTCAGGCAATGAATCTTCACCGCGTCGATCGCGCCTTGCTTGTCCGGCGAGACGATGGCGCCGAAATAATTGCTGCTGGTCCCCGCCCAGAGAAACTTGTAGTTCTTCTCGGTGGAGATGTCCTTGTCCTGGGCGCCCGGCTTGAATTCGGCGAGGTAATCGTGGGTCACGTCCACGTTCCCGTCGCCCTTGTCGTACCCCGCGACGATCTGCCGGTCGTCCGACCGTTCCATCTCGCGCGGCGGCATCGTCGGTCCGTCGAATTCCACGCGAACGCCATTCAGCGGCCTGCCCGACA
>JBEKXM010000084.1:0-11380 GCA_049512115.1 Tepidisphaeraceae bacterium
AGGGGATGAATTGCCTGCACGGCGGATTCAAGGGCCTGGCGAAGAGGATGTGGGATGCCGACGCCGGCGTCATGCCCGATGGGCCGACCGTTCGATTCACGATTCTGGATAAGGACGGGGAGGAGGGTTTTCCCGGCAACGTGAAAGTGAGCGTTTTGTACACGCTGACGAACGACAATTGGCTCAAAGTGCAGTATTACGCGACCACGGACAAGCCGACGCCGATCAACCTGACCCATCACAGCTATTTCAACCTGGGCGGGAACGGCAAGGGCGACGTGCTGGGATACGTCGCGAAGATTTGGGCGGACCATTATTTGCCGGTGAATGCGGCGTTGATCCCGACGGGGGAAATCGCCACCGTGGCGGGGACTCCGTTCAACTTCACCAGGGCCAAGCCGATCGGGCGGGACATCGGCTCGCTTCCCGCGCCGTTCACGGGATACGATCACACGATGGTGCTGAACAATCCGAAGGCCGATTTGGTGAAGGCCGCGGCGGTGTACGATCCGGATTCCGGGCGGATGCTGGAATGCTGGACGACCGAGCCGGCCGTGCATTTTTTCACCGGCAACAATCTGAAGGGACTGGTTGGGAAGGACGGGGCGGTCTATGCGGCGCACGCGGCGTTTTGTCTGGAAACCCAGCATTATCCCGATTCCCCCAACCATCCGGAATTCCCAGACACGATCCTTCGTCCGGGCCAGGTTTACCGGCAGGTGACGGAATTCCGTTTTTCCGTGCCGGCCAGTCCACTGGCGGCGGAGCCGTAGGGCGGAAAAGAATTGCCAATTGCCAATTGCCTATTGAAAGAAAGGGCGATCGCGGACCCCAATTCTCCAATAGGAAATAGGCAACAGGCAACAGGCAATCTGGCAACGTCCGTAGAAATAAGGGAGCGACGATCATGTCAGCGATATTGAAATCGTGCGCGGGTATCCTCATCGTTTTGGTTGTGTCGGCCCGTGCTATCGCGCAGTTGCCGGCACCCGCTTCCCAGCCTTCGCCGGCCGATTCGGAAATCGGACGGGGAAAGATCGTGGGGCTGGACTATTTCTTCAATCATCAGGTGAAAAACGGCGCCCAATTCCATTACATCTGGGATGACGCCAAGTCCTCGGGATACTCAAAGTTCGGACGGGTTTGGGAACAATACGGCGCGAGCCTGGCGAGCTTGCCCAAGGCCCCGACCCGGCAGGACCTCGAGCAGTTCTCCATTTACATCATCGTCAACCCCAGCACCGAGAAAAGCGCCGCCGACCATAAGCCGAACTATATTCAGCCGGACGACGCCGAAGCCATCGCGGGCTGGGTGAACGACGGCGGGGTGCTGGCGCTTTTCGCCAACGACAAAAACAACTGCGAATTCGAGCATCTCAATGTGCTGGCCGAGCATTTTGGGATCAAGTTCAACGGCGATCTGCGTAATACGGTTCCAACGCACGCGGACATGGCGCGCGGGACGTTCAGCGAGTTTCCCGATCAACCGCTGTTCAAGGACGTGGGGATGATCTATATGAAGGAGATTTCGACGCTGACGGTCAGCGAGCCCGCGCGGCCGCTGCTGACGGCGCCCAAACAAGACGGGGCGGAGGGTACGGACGTCATCATGGCCACTTCGCATTACGGAAAGGGATTCGTCTTTGCCGTGGGTGACCCGTGGTTTTACAACGAATACATCGACGTGAAGACGCCGACGTTGCCGATCGAGAATCGAAAGGCGAGTGAGAATCTGGTCCGCTGGCTATTATCTATCGCGTCGGCCCCGGTTAAGGTCACGAGCCCGTTGACAAAATAGCCCGCCTTTTTCGACCCGCGCCGCCATTAAAGTGCCAGGGTCGGATAACCGATTAACGAACGGGTTCATTATGATTCGCACGCTCGACGGCGACAAAATGGCGATATTCAAGTCCGCGATCCACATCGCGGCGGCCATCGTCATCATGTGGTATTTCTATCGCGTCGCCAACGGACAGTTCTCCCTTTTGTGACCGCAGGGTGCCCTCCCTTCAGGCCGGAAAAAACTTAAGATCAAAAGCTGTAACGGATCGACACGGCCATCGACGCGGGCTCTATGCTGAATTCGGATTGGCGGAGGATGTAATTGCGTTTGGACAACGTCGGGTCAACCAGGGCGGCGAGATTGTAGCCGTCCAGGCGGATCGTAAAATGATCTGACACGCGGTATTCCAGGCCGAGATTTACGTAGAGATTCGGGCCATAGGGCGTCGAATATCCCGAGTCGCTCAGAGGCACGCCCGAAGGAGCCTTGGCGAGCGTGGCGGCGTAGTTGGCGTAGTCCTGGGCGCCGGGGAATCCAGAGTAGTAAACGATCGATGCGCTGCCGGACCATTTTGCGGTGAAGTCGTGCGTAATCGCCAGCTTGGTGATCGAGGGCGCCCAGTTCGCCAGGTTGTCGCCGAATCCATACGGCGCGGAGGTGATGCCCTGGCCGGCGGCCGGCAAACTGGCGGGGACGGAGGCATGCACGAGCATCGCCACGCCTTCTGACGCCGTGACGCGCGTGCGTTTGTCGCCGTAACTCAGCCGTACTTCGCCGCCGGCAATCTGGAAGTCACCGATGGACTCCGAATGGTACAGGCTGGGAACCCAACCGATGGCGTCGTAGTCCTCATAAAATCCGCTGCCGCCCACGCGCCATTCATCCGTCAATTTGCGTTCATAGGAAAGCTCATACTTGCGAAGCGTTTCTGCATTCGGGATGGACCCATTGCGTTCCCATTGCCCCCACAGTTCCTCGTCCGAGCCGCGACGCACCGATTGTCCCGCGATGACCTTGAACGTGTCGCGTGGGGTGGGCGTGTAGACCAACGTACCTCGCGGCGAGAGCAGCCATTGCGAGAAGGTGTTCTTGTCTGTCCGAAAACTCAGGAACGCCGTCCAGTGCTCGTCGATCTTCCATTGATCTTCGCCCAGGAAGGAAATCGTGTCGGTGTCCCAGGCTCGCTTCGTAACCACCGGCGCGCTGTCAAGCGCGTACGAAAACGGCGGATCGTGAAACCACTCGTGGGAATAATCGGCCCCGAAGGCAAGCTGATTCGCCGTGCTGGGAGTCCAGGTGAGAAGGGCGCGGCTGAACAACTCGGCCTCCTGTCCGTGCTGCAAAGGCTCCGGCGTATCTCCCATCAACTGGTCGGTGTAGGTCCAAACGCGGTAACTTTGCTCCAGATCCAGGTTCCAGTCCGGCGAGAGGTCCTTCTTAAGGCTTACGGCGGTTGTGAATTCGTCGTTCTCGAACTGGCGCCCGTCGGTCCATTGATCCAGGGGAATGCTTGCGGGCCGTGTGCCGGTGTAGATGTCGCGCATGGGCAGGTCTTGTTCGCCGTCCTGCACGAAACGGGCCCAAATCTCAAACGGCCCGTCCACGTAGCTGCCGTAAACCTTGCGGCCGGGATCGTCGAACCCCGCCTGGCCTAGGTTTGGCTTCGGCCCGTCAAACGGTTGGCCGGCGACATTGGCGGGCAGGCCGTTGGCGGCGGGATACGATTTCCCGATGTAATAAGGCGTGTCAGCCCCTTGTATGTCGGCCTGGCCGTAATACACAAACAACCCGGATGTCTCGTTGAATTGATGCCCATAGCGCGCTTCGACCGCGGAGTATTGATCCAGCACGCCTTGCCGCACGTTCACGTCCGCGCCTTGATACGTCAGCCCGGTATACGGCTCCACGTCGATGGCTCCGACCAGCGCTCCCGAGCCGAGGGTCGCCGAGGCTGGGCCCGTCACCACGTCCACCGTGCGAATGTCTCCCATCAACGGCAGATCGCGCTCGATGTCCGCGCCCATCAACGTTGTGTTGTTCAGGGAGATTCCGTTCACCTGGTAAAGGTATTTGTCCTCGCGGTCGCTGATGATTCCATCGAAACCAAGATGCGGCCCCAGTTGGTTGTGGAGCATGAATTGGGCGTTGGGGACGTAGTCTTCCAACAGATGATTCAGATCTCTTGCGCCCGATTCCTGGATGTCACGAGCGTCAAGGTCGGTCACGTCCACCGGCAAATGCCGGGCATCGGTTGCGGTCAGACCAGCCGGGCTTAGAACTTGAACGTTGAGCAGCTCCTCAATCGACATATTGCTGAAATCGCCCGGGGCCGGCGCGGATTGAGCGGCGCGGTCCGGCGCGGGACGGGTGGAAGGGTTCGTCGCGGTGACGGCCGTTGCGGCCGACGCGGTCACAAGTCCCAACGATACGGCCAACGCCTGCTTCCGCCAAAAAGTCGCCATCTGAAGCCTCGGGCGATGATCAAACCCAACCTGGCAAGCGCGGCCCGTGATTTGGCGAGACAACGTGGGAGAGCCCGAACCGGCGCTGCGAGGCATCCACAGGCCATCCCCTCAAAGTGAACTAATGACGGCTGTGACGCCTGTGCTGTTTAAGTTGATCGTCTTGGGCGGGAGGGTTAATGAGGAGTACCATACTATTTTGACGAATTCTCGCTGAGACACGATTCAATCGGTCAATGCTGTACGATCATAACCAATTCCATTTTAATTGGTTATGGTTGAAGTTCCTTCGATTCGCCAAGGTAGATGTTGCCGGTTATCGGTACTCTCGACCGTTGGCCTTGGCGGAGACGAGATTCCTTATCGGAGTGAGATCAGCCACCGATGCTGTTCACGTATCGCACTCGCCTGAGAGGGACCGCTATTGACTCCATGCCATCAGGCCGACAATTGTCAGCGTTACCGTGGCGAAGGCGACGCGGGCCGCCAGGGGACGTTTTCCGGCCAGAATGTAGGCGAGCCGGGCCAGCGGTGTGCCAAAGAGATAGATGAGTATCATGGAGACCGCCAGCGATTGCAGCGGTCCGCCGCCGGAACCGGAACGATCGTGACGCAGGAGGGTCCAAGTCATACTTGAAAGAAGCGCGACCGTGAAGACGCGCCCATCGTCGACGACCGAGTAGCGTTTTGGAGTTCTTGAATCGGTGGTCATAACGGCACTTCCTCCGATAAACGCGATTTCGGCACATTGGACGCGGTGATTCAAGAAAAATGAAAGCGGGTTCAATGTGAAAAGGTTCGGGGCATTACCGGAACTTACATTATGCCGGTAGAATCCCCGCGGGGCGGGAAGGCGAGAGAACGATGGTTTTCAGCAAATGGATCCTGTTGACGGGATTGGGCTACCTTGGCGTTATGATTTTTGCGCCGATGTCCCGAGGGCAAACCCACCCGGGCGATGCGGCCGCCGACGTCAAGGTGGCGCTTCCGGTCATTCCCGACCACAAATTCAACATTGTCGACTTCGGCGGCGTGGGTGACGGCAAGACGATCAATACCAAGGCGTTCGCCAAAGCGGTTGCGGCAATCCATAGCGCCGACGGCGGACATCTGGAGATTCCGCCGGGAACTTTTCTGACCCTTGCATTCGATTTGACAAGCCATATAGACCTGCACCTCGACGCCGGCGCGGTCATCAAGACGCCGGAATCTCTGACGGCTTGGGGCTTGCCCGATCCGGCCAGTGCCACCCAGGATGACGTGAACGAATTCGCGCGCGGGGGCGTTATTTTCGGCCGCGACCTCACGGATGTCGCCATCACCGGCAGCGGCACGATCGACGGGTCGGGCGCATTGTTTTGGATCTGGTCGGACAAAGCCGCGCGGCGATACCCGCCGGGCCGGCTGATTTACCCACGGCCCACTCTCGTCGAGCTCCGCGGGTGCAAGCGCGTGCACGTCGATGGCATCACGCTCAGCAATTCGCCCATGTCTCACCTGGTCGTCAGTTCGCGATCCGAGGACATATTGATCGAAAACGTGCGCGTCTTCGCACCGAGCGATGCGCCCAACACCGACGCCATCGACCCCGGCGGACAGCGCATCATTATCCGCAACTGTGAATTCGACACCGGCGACGACCACGTGGCGATACAGGGCGGTTCACGCGATGTCGTCATCGAAGACCTTACATGCCTGCACGGCCATGGAATCTCGATCGGAAGCGGGACGCTCGGCGGCGTCAGTCATGTTTTCGTCCGCCGATGCACCTTCGACGGCGCCGACAACGGTCTGCGGATCAAATCGTACCGCGGCCGCGGCGGCGAAGTGCACGACATCCACTACTCCGACATCACCATGAAAAACGTGGCGCGGCCGTTCGACATCAACATGCTCTACAACGGCAACGCCAACACCCCGACCGATGTCGGTCCCCGCGCACCCCAAGGGCAGAGCAGGAACATTCCCTTCTTCCACGACATCGACGTCACGAATCTCACCGTCACGCGCTCGCCGATCGCCGGCAGAATCCTCGGCCTTCCCGAACAAATGGCGCGGGACATCACCTTCACCAACGTGAAGATTCAGGCCGATCGCGGGTTCCTGGTTCAGGATGCCACTAACATCAAATTCATCAATGTGAAGCTGGACGTCGCGGTCGGCCAGCCGATCACGACCGACAATGCGAAAGTGGATCGGGAATGATCCGGACGACGAATCGCCCGTCCAAAACCATGTCGTCAATCCCCCAGCCTGGCCTTGGCCAGCCAATCCACCTGCTCCACCGCGGCCACAACGTCCCGCGGAAGCTCGGGGATCGCCGGCCCGGTGAATCGGGGGACGAGACACAGTAGCGGCACATCGCCCCATTTTTCGATCGCGCGGGGATTGGTCTCCTCGACGACCGTCGGCGTTTCGGCGGGATATTGGTTGATCACCACCCCGGCCACGGATACGTTCGCGTTTCGCAGCGCTTGCAGCGTAAGCAGCGTATGGTTGATCGTTCCCAGCCCCGCGCGGGCAACGATCACGGCCGGTAATCCCAGCCAGCCGATCATGTCCAAAACCGTATGCCGGCGATCCATCGGAACCATGACCCCGCCGACGCCCTCGACGATCAAACAATCGCTTGATCTGGACATGGTTTGAATCGCCGCGTCGATTGCCGCCCACTCGACCTTCTGCTTGGCGCGTTCGGCAGCGACGGCCGGCGCCAGGGCCTCGGCGAATCTCTGCGGGCAAATCGTGTTCAGCGGGAATTTGGCGTCCGCGTGGTGGGCCAAAAATTCCGCATCCTCGCTGACCAATCCCTCGCGCCGGCGTTGGCAGCCTGTGGCCACCGGCTTGCAAACCGCCACGCGCATCCCCCGCCGTCTGAACCAATCCGAGATCGCCCCCGCCACCAGCGTCTTGCCGACGCCAGTGTCGGTGCCGGTGATGAACAGGCCGGGGATTGATGCGCGGGACAACATTTGAGACGACCTCTAATGCAACCGTCTATAGCTTCTGCCAACTATTCGCGGAAGAAAGGCAATTGAACCGCCAAGACGCCAAGGTGTGACATGCAAGTAGGTGCGGCGTAATTTTGGCTTGGCGTCTTGGCGTCTTGGCGGTTCAATTCATCCTCTCCAGGGAATTTTCGCAGACCCCATCCTAGAGACTGGAGTTTTTAGATACCAGCCAGCGCCCGTTGCCGGTACAATACAAACCACAGAGAGCACAGCGCACGCAGAGATAGAGCATTAATTTCACTATTTCTCTGTGGTCTCTGTGCTCTCTGTGTCAGCCTTTTTGTCAGAGACCCTCAACCATGCAACGACGCAAATTCGGCGACACGGACCTTGAAGTCTCGGCCATCAGCCTGGGCTGCTGGCCGTTCGGCGTGGATTGGTGGGGACATTACACCGACGATCAGGCCCTGCGGCTCATGCAGTTCGCTTTCGATCGGGGCATCACCTTCTTCGACTCCGGCGACGCCTACGGCAACGGCCGGGCGGAATCGCTTCTGGGCCAGTTCCTCAAAACCGTGCCGCGCGACCGGATCGAGATCGGCGGGAAATTCGGGTACGACTTTTATTCCGATCCCGGCCAGCCCGGCAGCCATCGCGAACGCAAACAGGATTTCTCCCCGAAATTCCTCCGCTTCGCCCTGGAGAAATCCCTGCATCGGCTCGGCACGGACGTGATCGACCTGTACATGGCGCACAACCTCAAGTTGCCGCAATTCCGCGACGATCTGTTCGCCGAATTGGAGAAGATCCGGAGCGAAGGCAAGATCAAAGTCTGGGGCGTGTCGCTTGGCCCGGCCATCGGGTGGCGCGAGGAAGGCATCAAGGCCCTGATCGATCACAACGCCAAGGCCGTGCAGACGGTCTACAATCTCTTCGAGCAAAATCCCGGCCGGGAGTTTTGCGAAACCGCCCGCGCGACGGGCGCCGGCGTGCTGGCCCGCGTCCACGACAACAGCGGCATCCTCAAGGACAAGGTCCGCCCGGATAGCCAGATTTCCCAAAACGATCACCGCAAATTCCGCGACCAAGCCTGGAAGGTTTACGGCCTGAAAAAGCTCGAACTCGTTCGCCACTACGCCTGGGATCATGGCATGAACGTTCATCAGCTCGCCTGCAAATGGCTGCTGATGGACCCGGCGCTGACAAGCATCACCGGAACGTTCCTCAACGAAGAAGAAATCCGCGAGGCGGCCGAATCGGTCGACAAGCCGTCTCTGTCGGCCGCGGAGATGCGGCAACTGGCCGATGATTATGCCCGCGACTGGGGCCTGGGCGACGAGGCCCATCCGTGCGATCTGAAGAGCAGCACGTCGCCGAGCGGCGCCGTACGCAGCAGTTACGTCCCGCCGCCCGATTTAGCCGCGGCGAGAAAAACCGCCGTTGCAATCTCCGCATAGCATCCCATGTCGCCTTTGCGTTACGTCGTTCTGCATCACACCGGAATCGAGCAGCCGCATTACGATCTGATGTTGGAACTATCGGCCGGCTCGGAATTGTCCACCTGGCGAGTGCCGCATTGGCCGCCCCATGCGGGTGACCAATTCACCCCCCTGCCGATGCACCGGCGCGATTACCTCGAATACGAAGGCCCGGTTTCGAGAAATCGGGGACAGGTGAAACGCGTCGCCGCGGGTAATTACCGAGTTACCAAAAATTCCCCAACTGGCATGGCCGTCATCTGCGATGACGGCACGGCCCTTGAACTGACATTCCATTCCTGATTACGCAGCGCGCTGGGCGCATAAAAAAGGTGGCGTGGACCTCTCGGCTTTCCACGCCACCCAGGGAAGGAGGATCTTTACACTTTAATATACGTTACAATCTGGATTTTGTTTCAAATCCTGTCGAAACTTATGAATGAGTTCGCTTCAACCATCGCCCGGTGGAGAAGATAGATAAACCTACCCGTTTAAGCTGTTTCGGTTTGGCGGAATTCACGGGCTTGGCGGCACCTGAAGCCCATTGGACCCGATTGACCACCAAGTCGATACCGAATATACTTAGCCCATGCAATTATTGCCCAAGCAAATTAAAGAAGCGGCCACGGCGGACGCGGTAGAGGCCGCTGGCGCTGATTGCGCAGGTGCGGTGCTGAACGTGGCCCCGCCCGTCGTTCGTGCCATCCGTAAGATGATGCGAGATCATCGGTTACCGGAGCTTTCCGTGCCACAGTTCAGGGCGCTTGCGCTTTTGACTTTCTCGCCGGAGGCATCGCTTTCGACGTTGGCGGATTATGTCGGCTCGTCGCTTCCGGCCGCTTCGCGGATGGTTGATGGCCTGGTCGCCAAGAACCTGATTGCGCGGACGGAATGCCGTCATGATCGCCGGCAGGTTTCGCTGGAGCTGACTCCGCTGGGCCGCAGCGCGTTCCGGGAATCGCGCCAAGCCACGCAGCGCCAGCTTGCCCTGCGCCTTGCCGGGCTTTCAACGGCACAAAGACAGACGGTCATCGAAGTCATGGGATGGCTGGGTGAAGTGTTCGGCAGCGATGCCGAACTGGCGCGGCGGGCCAACGGCAATTCAGCCGGCGACAACTCCTGATCGAGCAGCTTTATGTGGATCGTTCGACTTGCCCTGCGTCGGCCCTACACGTTCATCGTCGCGTCGATGCTGATCATCATCCTCGGCGTGGCGGCGATTCTGTGGATGCCGACCGATATCTTTCCGGAAATCAACATTCCCGTGATCGCGGTGGCGTTCAACTACAGCGGCATGACGCCCGAGGACATGGAAGGAAGGATCGTCACCAACTTCGAAGGCGCGCTCACCGTCACCGTCAACGACATCGAACATATCGAAAGCCAGTCGCTCAACGGCATCGGGATCGTCAAGATCTATTTTTATCCCAACGCCAAGATCGAAGCCGCCACGGCGCAGGTGACGGCGATTGCCCAAACCGCCATCCGCTCGATGCCGCCGGGTACGCAGCCGCCTTTAATCATCCAATACAACGCCTCGAACGTCCCGATCCTCCAGCTTGGCCTGGGCAGCGACAAGCTGAGCGAGCAGCAGTTGTTCGACAACGGCGTGCAATTCATCCGCACCGGGTTGATCACCGTTCAGGGAGCGCAGATTCCGTATCCCTACGGCGGCAAGCAGCGGCAGATCATGGTGGACCTGGATCCCGAGCGCCTGTACGCCTGGGGCATTTCCCCATCCGACGTCTCCAACGCCATCAGCGCGCAGAACCTGGTGTTGCCGGCCGGCACCACCAAGATCGGCACGCAGGAATACGCCGTCCACCTCAACAGCAGCCCGACCGTGGTGGATACCCTGAACGATCTGCCGATCAAGACCGTCAATGGAACCACCGTGTACATCAAGGACGTGGCTCACGTGCGCGACGGGTTTTCGGTGCAGAACAGCATCGTACACGCCGACGGAAAACGCGGCGCGCTGATGGTGATCCTCAAGAACGGCGGTTCCTCCACGCTCGACATTGTCCGCCGCATCAAGGCGGCTTTGCCCGTGGTGGCGGCGAGGGTTCCGCCATCGCTGAAGATCACCCCCTTGTTCGACCAGTCGATCTTCGTCCGCGCTTCGGTCAACGGCGTGGCGAAGGAGGCGGCAATCGCCGCCGGACTCACCGGCCTGATGATCCTCCTCTTCCTGGGAAGCTGGCGCAGCACCCTCATCGTCGTAATTTCCATCCCCCTTTCCATCCTGGTCTCGATCATTGTGCTGTATTTCCTGGGCCAATCGCTCAACGTGATGACCCTGGGCGGCATGGCGCTGGCGGTGGGAATCCTGGTCGATGACGCCACCGTCGCCATCGAGAACATTCACCGCAACATCGGCCAGGGCAAACCGCTGCTCAACGCCATCCTCGACGGCTCGCAGCAGATCGCCGTTCCCGCGTTCGTCTCGACGTTGTGCATCTGCATTGTGTTCGTGCCCGTCGCGTTCATCACCGGCGCCGCCAAATACCTCTTCACGCCGCTGGCCATGGCCGTCGTCTTTGCCATGATGACCAGCTACGTCCTGAGCCGAACGCTCGTTCCCACCCTGATCAACTATCTGTTGCCCGCGGAGATGGAGATGTACGGCGGTCATCTCGATCCGAACGATCCACACGCGCGCGGCCGGATCAGCCACAAGAACGTCATGTGGCGATTCCACGACCT
>JBEKXM010000085.1:0-11350 GCA_049512115.1 Tepidisphaeraceae bacterium
AACGACGGCGCCGTCGATTGGACCGGCTTCTACGGCCCCCATTTCGAGATCTGTCTCACGGATGATCGCGAGGTGGAACTCACGGTAACGCTGAGCGCGGCCGCCGCCAACGCGCCCGACAAGCGCGTCGCTTCGGTGCTTCGCGTTGCCGGCGCGGGCTGGCACAGCCTCACGTTGCCGTGGTCGGCGTTCGCCTTCGACCAGGCGGGCAACTCGTTTCTGCGTTTCGGCAAGGGTTGCTCGATCGCGGCGCGCTTTACCGGCGGTGGGGCGGGTTCGATCCAATTGCGGAACCTGCGCATCGTCCGCGCGCCGGTGGTGGCGCTGGCGTGCGACGTGCGGGGCAAAGCAGCGGCGCGGGACGCGACGGCCAATTACCAGGTCCAGGTGAGCAATTGCACCGACGAGCCGCAGGCGGTCTCGCTATCCTTTATCCGCTACGGCTGGGAGGTGATGGACGCCGCCGTCGAGCCGGCAGCGCTACGCCTGTCGCCGGCCGAAGTCCAGACCGTCATGGTTCACGTGAAGGTGAGCGATCGCGTGCCGCCCGGCGGGCACGAACGGCAGTTGTTGCAGGCCATCCCCAACGGCAACGCCGCCGCCGCGCAGCAGCTCTCCTTCATTACCACCAGCGAACTGGCGCATCCTTACATCCTGCACACCGCTGCCCGATGGCAGGAAGTGCGCGACAAGGTGCGGCATTATGCCTGGGCCCAGACCGCGCAAGACGCCTACCTGCGCGCGGCTGAAAGGTGGAAGGTGCCCGAGGTGGCCAAGCCGCCGGCGAATGATCCAAACGACAACTACGGTCCGTTCGTATTCCACACCACCGAGGAAAACAACCTGCTCGCCAGTGCGTTTTCGTGGGCGCTGACCGGCAACCGGCAGCATGCCGAGAAGGTTGCCGAGTTCCTCCGCCGACTTTCCGATCCGAAAATCGGCTATCCGCAAACGCTCCGCGCCTGCAATCAAAGCCTCGTTCAGGAGGGGCACTTCTTCCAGCACGTGGCGATGGCGTACGACATTATTCTTGACGCCGACGTACTAAGCGACGCCGACCGCAACCAGATCGAGGCCACCTTTCGCCTGCTGTTGGGCACCATCGAGCGCGCCAGCGAGAACGGGTCGATCAACAACTGGAATCTCTCGGAAGACTGCGGCGCGTTTTACTGCGCGCTGGCCATGCAGGACCTGGTGGCCGCCGACCGTTTCTTCGCCGGGCCGGCGGGGATCGAAGATCAACTGGCCAAGGGCACCATGGATGATGGTTGGTGGTACGAGTGCTCCATCGGCTACAATATGTGGTGCGCCAGTGAATTTACCCAGGTGGCGCTGGCGTACGAGCCGTTCGGCTTCAACTTCAGGACCGCCTGGCTGCCGGCCAATTACTCCCCCAGCGTCATGCTCGGCGCACAACTGAGCGGCGGCAACGGCGTCGAAAGCCCGCAGCCGTGGATGAAGGGCAAGCCCTTCGGCATGGATCCCACCGTCTCCGGCCCCTCGCGCCGGCCGTATCGCACCATTACCGATTTATGGAATGGTCTGTTGCCGTTCATTGATTACCGCGGCGTGATGTTTGGTGTGAACGACTCCACTGAATCCAAGGTCGCCGGCAACCGTACGGAAGTCAGCGGCCAACCCTTCGAGATCGCCTATTACGTCTATCGCGACCCGCGCTACGCGGCGATCATCAAGCTCGGCGGCGGCCAGCGCGATCTGCTCTATAGTGTTCCCGATCTGCCCCAGAACACGCCGCAGGAATTCCGCGGTAACGCCTACGCTGACAACGTCGGCCTGGCCATGCTGCGCTCGCAGACCAAAGGCCGACCCATGCGCGAGCAGATTCAGGCGGCGCTGCATTACGGCACCCACGGCTGGGCCCACGGCCACTACGACCGCACCGATCTGCTCAGCCTCATGCGCTATGGCCGCAGCTTCTGGAATCCGGAGTCGGTCTTCTACGTCTATGAGCCGTTCATGTACAAGTTCTTCACGCAGACCAGCGTGAACCACAACATGGTCGTGGTCGACCAGAAGATGCAGCAAGCGACGCCCGGTGACCGCCTGCTGTTCTACACCGGCTCCCTTATGCAGGCGGCGGCCGTGCAAACGACGGCACGTTGGTCGAACCCACCCTATGGCGGCATGGTGTACGACTATGTGCCGGTAAAAACGTTCGAACAGAAGACCTGGCGCGAAGGCCGGTACGTGCCGATCCCCACAACCGCGCCTGCCTACGGCACGCTTACCGACTTCACCGAACCCGTGCTCCAGCGCCGCCTGATGATCGTCACCGACGATTACGTGCTGCTCGCCGATTATCTGAAAGGCGAGCAGCCCCATACCTTCGACAACCTGCTTCAACTCAAGGGATTTCTTGGCCTCCAGGGCGGCAACCAAAAATTCCTCCGTCACGACGCCCAGTGGAACCCCGACCCGCTCGGAAGCGCGCAGTTCGTCACCGATTGCGACTGGTACGCCGTCAACGCCCCGGCCGTCGCCCGCTTCGCCGAGTGGTTCGGTTCCGGTGTCGATGAGGAAGGCTCCCGGTCGATCGGCAATGAGCCGGGCGTGCTGAAGCTCGACGTGCACTCCCTCTGGCCGCCGCGGCAGCAGATCATGGTTGCCACCGCCCCGGAGCAGCACAACACCGAGAAACGCCTCTTCTACACCGTCCGTGGCGACGGCAAGACCCTCGCCCAAGGCCAGTTCGGCGCCTGGATCCTCGGCCAAGCCAACATCGACGTGCCGCTCGAGGGCGTAAAGCATCTGGAACTGGAAACGAAGACCGAACTGTCGAGGCGGCCGACGCTCTTCTGGGCCGCCGCCCGCGCTACCCTGCGCGACGGCAAACAGGTCCCGCTGTCGCACCTGCCGTTGAAGTTCCACAACGTCGTGCCTGACAAGGGCATCGACGTGGATTACCTCGGCGGTCCGGTGAAGATTGCCGGCAACGCGTACAAGGACGATGTTCCCGCCGAGCCGGCCGACGCCAAGCAGCCAGGCGACATAACGGTGGATCTGACCAGCGCCGACGCCGTCCGCCTCGCCGCCGTGCTCGGCAGCGACTACCCGCCCGGAGATGAGTCGCAGCGACGCAAGACCTACGCCGTACGCAGCCAGGGGACCGAGGCCGCGTTCCTCACTCTCATCGAACCGTATGAGGACCAGCCGGTGGTGAAATCGGCATCGGCCACGGGACCCGGCACGCTCCGGGTCGAGCTGACCGACGGGCGCGTGCAACAGATCGAGATCCAGCATCTCGATGGCGATGGCAAGGGCCTGGGCATCAGGCTTCAGGAGACCAAAGGCGATCAGATTCTCGGCACGGAAAGCTGCTATTCCGCGACATCCAACCCCTGACTGACGTGAGTTGTCAAAGATCCAGAAGGGGTTACCAAAATGACTCTCCCGCGCTTGGCTACGCAATGAGCTAGCGACCACGGCGGCTTCCACTTAACTCAATGCCAATCCTAGTGTTCGGCAAATCTATAGTGCCAGTGGACGATCCTGTTGCGTCGCAAACCCGTTAGATTTAGACGCAAAATGACTTAGGTTTAAACGCAAAATGACCTTACTGGCTGAACCGGATAGTTGCATATTGAACGTGCGGAGAATTCGGCTGGTGGCTGATGCCCCGATGATTTCTCCCAAAGGAAACGAACTCACGCGGAGGCGGAAAATGGGCGTTTCGAAGAATTCATGGTCCATGGACGGTCGGATCGCAGGTCGTCATTCCACGAAAACCACCCGAATGCTCCTGCTGGCAAGCCTGCCCGTCGCGGCTTTACCGCTGGTCTGCGGCACGCCGGTGCGGGCCAATGTTCTAGTTAGCGTTCCTAATGGAACGAGCGATCTAACGAGCCTGGGGGCCGGTTCAGGCACCGACCTCGCATTCAGTTCTGGCACTGCTTACAGTCCGGCGGCATTCACGATCAATTCTGCCCTCACCGTGGGCACGCTCGACGATCTGGACAGCACCGCGCCGTCCCTTAGCATCAGCAACACCTCCGCCACACTCGATACGCTCACCGTGGCTGGCGGCAGCAATTCCGTAGCGCCCAGCGCCAATGATCTGCTTTACGTGACCAGTGGCGGCACATTATCGATCAGCGGCGGCACCGGCTCGACGCCACTGCTGAACATTGCCTTTGGCGCGGCGGTCGGCAACCTCGATATCGCGGGAACGGCAAGCACCAGTTCGGCGCTTTCCGGCTCCGGTTTGATCACAATGACCGGCGGGGGCACGCTGACATTGTCCCCCTTGGTGGCTTCGGCTTCGGCGTCAAACAGCGGCCTGACCGGCGGTTTCACTATTGCCAACGGCACCGTCAATCTGGGCGGAGCCACAAACGCGCCGAATTGGGGGCTGGGCAAAGCGAACGGTTCGGTCACGCTGGGAAATAGCGCGAGCAATGCCACCCTGAATTTTACGGCGACCGCGAGCGGAGTGGCGCAGAACTTTACAATCGGAGGCGCCGGCACCGACGAAATCACCAACAGTGCGGGCAGCGCGACTTTTGGCAACGCGGCCATCTTTGCCGCCGCGAATACGATCACCCTCAACGCCAATTTGACCGTTTCCAACCTCGTCTCGTCGGTCGCGGGAACGGGTAACATTCTTGGCTTTCGAGGAAATATACTCGGCTCAGCATATAGCGTCACGGTCCCTTCCACTAACGTGGGAACCGTTGATCTTCGTGGCGCCAATACATTCACTGGCCTGACGATCAACGGCGGCGCGGTATCGTTCAACGCGAGCGGCGTCAATACCCTGGTAAGCGGCCCGCTCGGCATTGGCACGGTTTCCCTTGGCAACGCTAACTTGGTAGCCGGCGGTGCGTTCAACCTTTACAATCCCCTTACTTCGACGAATGCGGGGGCCACACTCTCGATGGACAGCGCAAGTGCGTCGGCACCCACCTTTTTCGGCCAGATCAATTTGACCAATGACCCCATCACGCTGACGTCCATCGCCAGTACCCAAACAGGGGTTGACCGCATCCGCTTTGGCGATGGCGGCATTATCGGAGGCAACAACATCATCATCAACGATCCCCTCAACGCGGCGATGACGGGGGTCGGTTCCGACGCAATTCGCCTGGATGGCAATGGCACCGCCACTGCCTGGACCGGCAACCTGATCGTGGCAGCGGGTCTCGCGAGTATTGGCGGCTCCAGTAATGCCAATGCGGTGAGCGCCATCGGCTCTTCCAACATCGTGGAGATTGCCTCGGGGGCACTATTCGACTACAGCTCCACCACCGGTGGTAACAGCACCAACTTCTCGCCGACGATTGCCGGTTTGAGCAATTACTCGGGCGGGGGCGGCACGGTGTACGACATTTCGACGAACAACCAGACGCTGCACTTGGCCGGCAGCGGAACTTACGCCTTCAGCGGTACCATCGCCGATTCGACCAGCGCCGGAAAAACCACCGCGCTGGCCGTGAACCTGCAGGCTGGCGGCACACAAACGCTCTCCGGCGCCAGCACCTACTCCGGCGGCACCACCATCACCGGCGGAACGCTGTCTGTGATCCATCTCAGCAGCGGTTCGGAGACAGGCACAGGCCCCGTCGCCCTCAGCGGCGGCACTTTGGAGGGAACAGGTTCCTCCAGCGGCTTGCTCACGGTGACCAATGCGAGCCTCATTGCCCCCGGCGTCAACACCTCCGGCCCGGGCAATGACTTCGGCGACGCCGAAACCCTGTCCCTCGGAACCACCGGCGGGATGACGCTCACCAACGCCAATCTTGATTTCGATTTGGGCACGTCGGCGACGGCCCCGGGCACCAGCGATCTGATTACCACCGGCGGTACGCTCACCTTGGGCACGGTCAACTTCACCTTCAATCCGCTTGGCGCATCGCTGGATACCAGCAATCCCTATACGCTGATCTCCGGCGCCAACAGCGTCGTGGTGGACCCCATGCCGACGGGAACGGTCATCGGCGGCGTGTACACGCCGGTCTTCAGCCTCAATGGCGATGACCTTCAGGTTACCTTCGTCGTACCCGAACCGACCACCCTGGGTATGCTCGGCGCGTCGAGTCTAGCGCTCCTCATGCGACGTCGCCGAAAGGCTTAAGCTCGTGGAGCCGAGCAAAAATTCACGAGGGCCGGCATTTTTTGCGTTCTTTGGAGGCGAGGCGTGAACTCCGGACAACGAAAAAATGCGACCAGGTTGTTGCGCACGATATGTGATGGGGTTTTGGCGAATTCGTCGCTTGTTTTCTGGATCGCCTGCCCAGGGGCCGCTGCATTTGCCCAGGATATCACCAGCCAGATCAAAGCCAATGCAAACGTTACACTGGCCGGCAACGCCACGATCAGTCTGACTGGTGGCACCACGACTTACACGGCCTCGACTGGCATCTCCGGCACGGGGACTGTGGACGTCAGCGGCACGGGCACACTCGCCTTGGACGAAATCAACACCTACACGCTGCCGACCGTGACAGAGACCATCAGTGAAATCCAGATTAGCGCTAACAATAAGCAATTCGCCAGTTACGAGGGATATACCACCCAATTCAGCCCCGCGCTGGCCAACGGAGATAATGGGGGATTCAATGGACCGATATACACCCTGCACTACGGGTCCAGCA
Organism: Tepidisphaeraceae bacterium; assembly: GCA_049512115.1. Classification (GTDB taxonomy): domain Bacteria; phylum Planctomycetota; class Phycisphaerae; order Tepidisphaerales; family Tepidisphaeraceae; genus PALSA-1353. The sequence goes on from JBEKXM010000085.1 coordinate 6,612, forward strand.
ATCAGCCTGACTCGCCGGCGGTCACCGTTAATGCCGGCGTAGACCTCCAGTTTGGCACCAATACCGATCTGCATTACGGCGACGGCGAAGTCGCCGCGGGCAATATCAGCAATCCGACATCGTCCAACATCAATCTGGACAACGTCCTGGACAACGGCACGCTCACCTTTCAAGGCAACAACGCTTCTTTCAGCAACACCCAGTACATCGGCCAGATCTCCGGCGCCGGGGCAGTCGTGGTGCAGACCGGCATCTTGGGACTCTATAACACCAATGCCTTCTCCGGACCCCTGCTCATCGAAAACAACATGACCCTTATACTGGGGACCGATCACATCACGGCCTCGATCCCCAACGCCAGCAAGGTTTTTGACAACGGCACGTTGATCCTCGACACACCCTATAACACCCCGTCTGGCCAGCCGATGACCATCACGCAGAACATCTACGAAAACCCCTTCGGCAACGACATCAACGTCAATGGATTCGGGGGCTTGGTTGTCCTGGCCGGCGTCTACACCTACACCGACAAGTCCAACAACACGAATGATCCGGCCGGGCAGCTTAACCCCTCTCTGTCCAACCCGGACGACAATTTCAATAACGAGCTGAATGTCATCGACAACCGGCGCGGCATCAACCTCGGCATCAGCAGCGGCACCGGCAGCACCAACCCCAGCGGCGGCATCCTGCAATTGGGCAATGGAACCTCCACGAACTTCTTCCTCCCCGGCAACCCCTTGACCACCTACATCTCCCTCGAGCAGAACAGCATCCTGGCGATCGATTACAGCAATAGCGGTCCCACGTACGTCAACACGATCATCGCCGGCGGCCCCACCGGCACCAGCGATACCCAGGAATCCCTTGCTACCCCGGGCACCGGCACCGTCATTTTCCATCAGGGAAACATCGTCGTCACGCAGCAGCAATACTACGACGGCATCACCCAAATCGATTCGGGGGCAACCTTGCAGTTGGGCGACGGCACCACCGGCGACACGCAAAAGACGGGCTCCGCCGAAATATCCTTCCAGACCTCCGGCGGAGACGGCAATCTGCTTCAGTCCGGCCAGACCGTCACGGTCACCGACACGACCGGTAAATCCGGCCACTCCTCCACGTCCACCGGCGCCAGCGCCAACCAGATTATCAATAACGGCGCCATCGTCGTGGACGACGCCAACGCCACGCTGCTGTCCAACCTTAGCGGCAGCGGCAAGCTGACCCAGGCCGGCGCGGGCACCACCACGCTGGGAGCGAATATCAGTTATACGGGCACAACCACGATCATTGGAGGCACGTTGGCCCTGGGCGCCGGAGCTTCCCTCGCCTCGTCGTCCGGTGTGACGCTGGACACGCCCACGACGTCCGGCCGCGCCGCAATCGTCGCCGGCGCCAACTCTCTTTTCACCAATCCGACCTATGTCACTGTCGGCGCCCCTAACCTGGATATCTCGCAGGCCGGCAATCAGACCATTGCCTCCCTCAGCGGCGACGCAACCGGCACCGTCCATCTCGGCGCCAATGCCCTTGCCATAAACACTTCTAGCTCAACCGTGTTTAGTGGCGCGATAGTCGACGGCGGGATCAATGGCGGCACCGGCGGCGCGCTGGTCAAGGCCGGCGCCGGCACACTCACGCTTGCGGGCGCCAATACCTACAGCGGCGGCACAACCGTCAACGCCGGCGCCCTGCTCATCGGCGTCAATGGCGCGTTACCTGACGGCGCCGTCGGTGTCGCCGGCGGAACACTGCAACTGGGCACGAGCACCGGCCTGGCACAAATGACATCCTTGTCGATCGCCGGCAATGGCGTGCTGGACGTGAACAACAACCACATCATCATCACCTACGGCTCCAGCGATCCGATCTCGGCGATCACCGGGTACATCAAATCCGGCTACAACGGCGGCCATTGGAACGGCCCGGGCATCATTTCCACGTCGGCACAGACACCAACCAACGGCCTGCTCTACGGCGTCGGCTACGCCGACGGCAAAGACGGCATCGTCTCCGGCCTGCCCTCCGGCCAGATCGAAGTAAAGTACACGTTGCTGGGCGACGCCAATCTGGACGGCCTGGTCAACGCCGCCGACTTCACCATCCTGGCGGCGAACTTCAACCAGCCGGTCACCGGCTGGGACCAGGGCGATTTCAACTACGACGGCTTGGTCAATGCCGCCGACTTCACGGACCTGGCGGCCAACTTCAACCAGAGCGACAGCAACGCGGCCACGGCCGGCGACGTCGCGGCCTTGGACGCCTTCGCCGCGGCCAATGGCTTCAGCTTGGCGAACGTCCCCGAGCCGGCGAGTGCGGCGATGATGGCGATGGCTGGATTGGGAATTCTCCGCCGCCGGCGACGGCGATCTTCGCCAATGGGCTTCACGTCGCGGCGATGACCCGCTTGGAATGTTTGGTGGCAAGACTTGTTGTGACGCTTACCGGCCGGTGCGAAGTGTACTCCGCCAATTCGGGCGTGATCGCCCATTTCAACGGCTTGTTCTGGATATATCGCTCCAGCTCCTCAACCATGTACTGGCCCATCCGCAGGCATTCATTGCCGACCGATCCCGCCAGGTGTGGCGTCAGCACGACGTTGGGTAAATCAAACAATGGAGACTCCGGAAGTGTCGGCTCGTGTTCCGTCACGTCCAGAACGGCCTGGAGATCGGGTCGGCGCTTGAGCACCTCGCGCATTTCCGCTTCTCGCACGACCTCCCCGCGGGCGGTATTGATGAACGTGGCGCCGCGCTTCATCTGGCTGAAGTGATCCCCTCTGATCATTCCAATGGTCTCGGCAAGCAATGGCGTGTGGAGTGACACCACGTCGCTCTGACGGAAAATCTCATCCAGCGAGACAAGCGTGACGCCGAGGGCACTGGCCTGTTCTTCCGAGACATACGGATCAAAAGCCAGGACGCGGAGATCGAAGGAGCCAAGAAGTTTGAGCAGCGTTCGCGCGATGATTCCCAGCGATACCAGTCCAACCGTGGTGCCATAACAGCCGAGGGCCGTGTTCCGATTGGTGTGGGGGCGGTGGTCCCGCAACTCCCGCATCAGCCGCCAACCGTGCTTGAGGGAAAACAGGATCATGGACAGCGTGTACTCAGCGACGGGAATAGCGTTGGCGGCATAGGCGCTGGTGACGACGATGCCTCGCTTCCACACACTGGGGGTCAGGCAAACCGACGTCGATCCCGCGCCATAAAACAGAACTTTGAGTTGAGGGGCGGCATTCAGAAACGCCTCGTCAAGGATTGGCGCACCCCATCCGGAGAAGATTGCTTCCGTCACCGCCAGAAGGTCTGTGCGCTCGACGATCGATTGTCGCGTTTGTGGCGGACCGACAATGTCCACGTGGCGAGCGATTGCGCGGCGCTCGTCCGGGCCGTACACCATTTCGTAGGCCTCTTCGTCGAGAATGAAAAGGCCGCGCAGCTTACCCATGAGAACCTCTTTCAAGGCGATCTGCGACGAGACAGCGTAACTCAACGCTCCACGCGTCGCCACGGAAGTATGTCTCAAATTCACGCTGGACGTTACCCTGTTTTGCGTTATATTCTTGTCGCTTTGCGAATGAACCCTTCTCGCCTGAGAACACCATACCGCCCGTTGGTTGGCGTGCTGGTAGACGGCTTTAGCGCTTTCGGGAGGGCCGTTCTCCTGGGCGTTTCGCGCTACGCCAATCTCCAGCGGCGATGGCTTCTTTACAAGGAATTGCAACGATTTCTTGACGTCAAAAGCGAATGGCCGCGATTTGATGGCATCATCTTCGCCGGGGCGCCCAAGGAACTCTTTACATTTGCCTGCGACCACTGCCCCAACGTCGTCATGTGTTCTGGCGGCGGTGATCCCAAATTAACTCCCGTGGTGGCTTTGGACGAAGAGGCCGCCGGCGAAATGGCCGCGGAGCATCTGGTCGAATGCCGGCTGGAACGATTCGCGTTCTACGGCATCAAAGACCACACCGTATATGCGGTGCGTTTTGCGGCGTTTCGACGCGCTTTGGAGGCAAAAGGCTATTCCTGCATCGAATGTCCGATCAGTGCTCCCATACCGCAGCAGTGGATGATCCACGCTCATCGCCCGGCCTTGATGCAGTGGTTGCGCGACGTATCCAAACCCATCGGCATAATGGGCCTGGACGATTCCGCCTCTCATGATCTGGCCGAAGCCTGTCTTGAGGCGGACATCGGCGTTCCCGAGCAGGTGGCGATTTTAGGCCTGAACAACGACGAATTATTGTGCGAATGTGCCTGGCCGCCGCTTTCCAGCATCGATCCGGATTACAGCCGGATGGGATATGCCGCCGCCAAGACCCTCGACCGCCTGTTGGCGGGGGAGACCCTCGATCCCCAGGAGCGGATGGCTCGCTTTCCTCCCATCGGCGTGGTCGTGCGCCAGAGCACCAATGTGCTGGCCGTCGGCGATCCCAATCTGGCCCTGGCAATGAGGTTTATTCGCGAACACGCATGCGAACCTTGCGCCGTGCAGGACATCTTGCGGGTTGTGCCGGTTGGCAGACGATGGCTCGAACAGCAATTCGCCGCGCAGCTCGGCCGCACGCCGCACGAGGAGATTACCCGAATGCGAATCGAGACTGCCCAACGGCTGTTGATGGAGCCCTATTTGAGGGTTTATGAAGGGGCTTCGCGCGGCGGTTCCGCGGATATCAAGAGATTTTATCTGGCGTTTCGCAAAGTCACCAACACGACTCCAGCCGCCTTTCGACG
>JBEKXM010000086.1:0-11303 GCA_049512115.1 Tepidisphaeraceae bacterium
CGTAACGGCTGAGCCGCTGGTGTTGTCGATTGAACCCCCGTCGATCGTGAACGTGCCATCCCAACTCAGTGCGTTGGCGTTGTTGATGTTGAGCTGCCCCGCCGTCAGCGTTACCGACGCCGGCGCCCCCCCGGCGGCCGCTGAGAGCGTCAACGTGCCGCTGCCGGCTTTGACCAGGGTCCAGGTGGCGCCGCCTGCAATCCCGTTGGCTATTGTGAGGTTCCCGGCCGTCGTCGTGATGGTGTAGCTGGGGTGGCCGCTCGCCATAGAGACCACCTCTGCCAAAGTCAAAGAATCCGTGCCGACGTAGGTGAAGCTACTATACATCCTCACCGTGTTGCCGCTCCCCAACGTTACGGTCGAGCCGCTGGTGTTGTCGATGCTCCCGCCATTAATTCTGAAGTTGCCTGTGCCCAGGGCGCTGTTGTTATTGATGTTCAGTTGGCCGGCATTCAGCGTCGCGCCGCCGGTAAATGTGTTGGCGCCGGAAAGCGTCAGCGTGCCGCTGCCGGCCTTGGTCAAGCTGTACGCACCACCAATCGCACCGCCAACCGTCAGATTACCCGCCGTCGTTGTTACCACCCGCGCGGCACCCAACGTCACCGCGCCGGTGCCCAAGTTCAGATCGTTACTGCCGACAAAGGTGAAATCACCGCCCCAGGTCTGGGCATTGTTGTTGCTGAGCGTGATGGCCAAACCGCTGCTGTTGTCGATTGACCCGCCGTTGATCGTGAGTCTCCCCGTGCCGATCGCCGCGGCGTTGTTGATGTCCAGTTGCCCCGCCGACAACGTTGTCCCGCCGGAATAGGTGTTGGCGCCGCTGAGTGTCTGGGTGCCGCCGATGATCGCCAGCGCGCCGGAGCCGCTCAGGACGCCTGAATAGACATTGGTCGATCCATTGTTGCCCACCGTCAGCGTCACCGCGCTGGCGCCGGTATCCGTCAACGCCTCATTGCTGCCGCCGGCAAGTCCGCCGATGATGAAGCTGCCAATCCCCGTACTGAAGGCCACGCCATTGGTCGCCCCGACCGAAACCGTGCTGTTCTGGGCGGCGTTGGCGTTGCCCAACTGCACCACGCCTCCGTCGATCGTCGTCGCCCCGTAATACGTGTCGGCGCCATTGAGGACTAGCGTGCCGGCTCCGGCCTTGGTGATGCCGTACCCAATGCCCCCGTCTCCAATCACCCCGCCAACCGTCAGAGTGCCCGCCGACGTTGTCACCGTCAGGTTGCCGGGCATCGACACCGCCCCCGTTCCCAGGTTCAGCGCGTTGCTGCCTACGTACGTGAAATCGCCGTTCCAGGTTTGGGCATTGTTGGTGCTCAGCGTGACGGGCGAGCCGCTGGTGTTGTCGATGTCTGCGCTGTAGTCGATCGTAAGCGTTCCGGTGCCGATAGCACCGCCGCTGTTGATATCCAGTTCTCCCGCTTCAAGCATCATTCCGCCACTAAATGTGCTGGAGCCGGAAAGAACCAGCGTGCCCTCGCTCGAGTCGGTGATCCCGTAACTGTGGCCTCCGTCTCCAATATTGCCGCCCACCGTCAATGTGCCGCCGTCAACGTAGACGGTATCGCTGGCGCCCAGCGTCACGGCTCCAGTCCCAAGGTTCAGGGGGTTGGTGCCGTAGAAGTCGAAATCGCCGTTCCAGGTCTGGGCGTTGTTGTTGCTGAGTGTGACGGGCGAGCCGCTGGTGTTGTCGAATCCTGTGCCGTCGTCGATCGTAAGCGTTCCGGTGCCGATAGCGCCGCCGCTGTTGATATTCAGTTGTCCCGCTTCAAGCGTTACTCCGCCGCTGAATGTGCTGGAGCCCGAAAGAGTCAGAAAGCCGCTGCCGTCGCCGGCTTCGGTGATCCCGTAGCCGTTGCCCCCGTCTCCGATGTTGCCGCCCACCGTCAGCTCGCCCGCAGTGGTTGTCACCTGAATGTTTGTACCCATCGTCACCGCGCCGGTGCCGAGATTCAGATCGTTCGTTCCACCGAATGCAAAACTTGCTCCCCAGGTCTGGGCATTGTTGGTGCTGAGCGTGATCGCCCCGCCGCTGCTGTTGTCGATCGTGCCGCCGTTGATCGTGAACGTCCCCGTGCCGAGGGCCGCGGCGTTGTTGATGTCGAGCGTACCGGCCGACAATGTCATGCCGCCCGTAAACGTGTTCGTCCCGGACAACGTCAACGTGGCTGCCCCGACCTTGGTGATGCCCCACCCAGTGCCAAAGTCATCGATCACTCCGGCCACAGCCAAAGAACCCGTGCCGAGGAAGGTGAAGCTGTCATTCAATTCAAAATTGACGGCGGTTCCCAGCGAAACGGCAGAGCCGCTGGTGTTGTCGATGTTCCCGCCATTGATTGTGAACGTGGCTGGGCCCAAAGCGCTGTTGTTATTGATGTTTAATTGGCCGGCATCCAGCGCCATGCCGCCGCTAAATGTGTTGGCGCCGGCAAGCGTCAGCGTGCCGTTGCCGATTTTGGTCAAGCTGTAGGACGCACCGCTGACCACACCCCCGACCGTCAGATTACCCGCCGTCGTTGTCACCACCCGCGCGGCGCCCAGCGTCACCGCACCCGTGCCCAGGTTCAGATCGTTACTGCCGACGAAGGTGAAATCACCGCCCCAGGTCTGGGCATTGTTGTTGCTGAGCGTGATGGCCAAACCGCTGGTGTTGTCGATCGAGCCGCCGTCGATCGTGAACGTCCCCGTGCCGATCGCCGCGGCATTGTTGATGTCCAGTTGCCCCGCCGACAACGTTGTCCCGCCGGAATAGGTGTTGGCGCCGCTGAGTGTCTGGGTGCCGCCGATGATGAAGCTGCCAATCCCCTTACTGAAGGCCAGGCCATTGGTCGCCCCGACCGAAACCGTGCTGTTCTGGGCGGCATTGGCATTGCCCAACTGCACCACGCCGGCGTTGATCGTCGTCGTCCCGGAAAATGTGTCGGCGCCATTGAGGACCAGCGTGCCAGCTCCGGCCTTGGTGAGGCCGTACCCAATGCCCCCGTCTCCAATCACCCCGCCCACCGTCAGCGTGCTGGCGTTAGTGGTAACGTTACGGCTGGCGCCCAGCGTCACCGCTCCCGTGCCCAGATTCAGGGCGTTGGTGCCGGCGAAGGCAAAGTCCCCGCCCCAGGTTTGAGCATTGTTGGTGCTCAGCGTAATCGCCCCGCCGCTGGTGTTGTCGATCGTGCCGCCGTTGATCGTGAGTCTCCCCGTGCCGATGGCCGCCGCGTTGTTGATGTCCAGGGTGCCGGCGCTGAGTGTCACTCCACCGCTGAATGTGCTGTTTGTGCCCGTGAGCGTCAGCGCGCCGTTGCCCGCCTTGGCCAGCCAGTGGCTGCTGGTGATGACGCCATCCACCGTCAATGTACTGCCGGAGACGGTCACCGTTCGGTTGGCGTTTATCGCTAACGCGCCGGAGCCAAGATCCAGCGGCTCCGTTCCCGCGAAGGTGAAATCTGCGGACCAGGACATCGGGTTGGCGGTGCTGACGGTGATCGATCCGCTCGAGGTGTTGTCGATCGTTCCACCCTTGATCGTAAACGTGCCCCCAATTCCGAGCGCCGACGCGTTGTTGATGTCGAGCGTGCCGGAGTTCAGACCCACGCCGCCGGTATACGTGTTGGCGCCGGAAAGAACCAGCGCGCCGTTTCCGGCCATGCTTAGCTTGGCGCCGACACCGGAAATGACGCCGCCGAACGCTAGTGTGCCGGTGGTGAGCGTCACCGTATGACTGGCATTCATGGTGACCGCGAAGGCGCCAAAGTTCAGGTCGTTCGTCCCGGCAAACGTGAAATTGCCGCTCCAAGCGATCCCGCTGATGTTGCTCAGAGTAATTGAGCCGCCGCTGGTATTGTCGAGCGTCGTGCCGCTGTTGATGGTGAACGTCCCCAACCCGAGGGCGGTCGCGCTGTTAATGTTCAAATGCCCGCCGGTTGAGCCGGAGGTAAACGTCATGCCGCCCGAAAACGTGTTGTTCCCCGAAAGCGTCAGCGTGCCGCTCGCCCCGGACTTTTTCAAGTTGTAAACGTTGCCCCCGTCTCCGATGTTGCCCCCCACCGTCAGATTGCCTGCGTTGGTTGTCAGCTGAATGTTGGTACCCAGCGTCACCGCGCCGGTGCCGAGATTCAGATTGTTCGTCCCACCGAACGTGAAATTCGCTCCCCAGACCTGCGCATTGTTGTTGCTGAGCGTGATCGCCGAGCCGCTGGTGTTGTCGATCGTGCCTCCACTGAGGGTCAACGTGCCCGTGCCAATCGCCGCGGCGCTATTGATGTTTAATTGACCTGCCGAAAGCGTCGTCCCGCCTGAAAAGGTATTCGCGCCGGAAAGCGTGAGCGTGCCCGCGCCGGCTTCGGTCAGGCTGCCCGTATCGGAAATCACGTTAAGGATCGACAAAGTATTGCCGGAAGAGATCGTGAACGTTTGTCCCGTCGCACCGAGATCGACGTTGAGATTGTTATTCGGATCCCCAATCGTGACGGACGATCCGCCGAACGTGCCGCTGATGCCGCCCGCGAGCGTCAGCGTCTGCGTTGTCGTGCTGGAGGACTCGAGCGTGAGGTTATAGGCGCCGCTGTATCCGAGGTTCAGGCCGGCAACGCCGGTGGTCAGTCCCGCGTTGAAAAAGAGAGTGGTAGCGCCTGTGAGCGTCACCCCGGCAAACGAATTGTCGATGACTCCGCCCGCCCAGTTCGCAGTGTTATTGTAAAGATGCGCCGCGTCATTGGTGTTGCCGGTAGTGGCGCCGATCCACGACAGCAGGATTCGCCGCTCCAGCGGCTCCAGCACCGCCCCTATGGCGCGCGTTCGCGGCCGCGCGCTCATCATGGAGCGTAACCGTCTGGTGAACTTCGCTACTCGCAAATCCAATGAATCTCGTCCTGGCGATCAGGGCGGCGCCACCACCTACGCAAGAAGCGGATAGGTGGCGGACCACGGAAGGTTAATCGGCATGATATGGAGAAATATGAGATGTAAATCACATAAGGCCAGCGGCTCGTAATCTCGCCATTATCAACCGTAATCGCGGGGGTGATTGCAGACTCACAATCGCTGGTTAGGCCTACATTGTAACGTTACAGACCCGTTGCGGCCCTCCGCCTTGCATCCGGGTCTTTGCCCGGCCATCGCCGGTTTACTAGGTTTTGAGATGAGATGGTCTCAAACGCATTCGGCAGGTCTTACGTCAAAAGCGGGCGAAGGGGGTCGAACCCTCGACATTCACGTTGGCAACGTGACGCTCTACCACTGAGCTACGCCCGCGAAATCTCCCGAAAGTCTATAAATGCCCGGCGATCATTTCAAGCCGGCACGTGCCAAACCCGCTCCGATGGCCATCGGAGCAGCCTTTCTCATCGGTTCAAACCCCAACCGTATTGAATCCCCCATCCACGTAAACGTTCTCGCCGGTCACGCCGCTCGACAGATCGCTCAGCAAATACATGGCCGTTTTCCCAACCTCGTCGCCGTCGATATTGCGCTGCAGCGGCGCTTTGCGCTCCACGTGTGCGAACATCTCGTCGATCCCCCCCACCGCCATGGCCGACAGCGTCCGCACCGGTCCCGCCGAGATCGTATTCACCCGGATTTTCTTCGGACCCAGATCGAATGCCAGATAACGCGCCGTCGCTTCCAGCGCCGCCTTGGCCACCCCCATGACGTTGTAGCCGGGCACCACCTTGTCTCCGCCCAGATACGTCAGCGCGATGATCGATCCGCCCTCGGGCATCAGCGGCGCCGCCCCGCGCGCCAACGCCAGCAGGCTATAGGCGCTGATATCCACCGCCTGCGCATACACGCCTCGCGGCGTCGACGTGAAATTCCCGTATTGCTTCTGCAAATACGTCCGATCGGCAAACGCCAGCGAATGAACCAAAAAGTCGATCTTCTCGAACCGTTCCCTTGCCGCCGAAAAAAATTTCTCGATCTGATCGTCTTTCGCCACGTCGATTGGATAGAGCCATTCCCCCCCATACCCCATCTCTTCCATCGCCCTGCGGACGCGGCGCTCCGATTTCTCGGGGTTGTCCATCGGCAGAAACCCAAACCCGCATTGCGCCCCCTCCCGAACGGCATGCTGGGCAATATGCGCCGCAATACTGCGGTCGTTGGCAATGTTGAGGATTAATCCCTTTTTTCCGGCCAGCAAGTTCATGCGGTCTCCGTAGAAATTGCCTATTGCCTATTGCCTATTGCCTATTGGAATACCGAAAATCCGCAACTGCCTGTTCTTTCAATAGGCAATTGGCAATAGGCAATCGGCAATCGCCACGCTGGCGCGCCACAATTTGCGCCCCACTCCCCCCATTCTTATCCCTCAAAGATTTCTGGTCAACCGCGTCAGTGTGGGATAAACTGTTGTCGTGCTCACCCTGCTGGTTTTACAGGGCCCCGACAAGGGCCGAAGATTTGAACTGCCCGATGCCCCGGTTTTGATCGGACGTGACAGCAGGCAACTGCCCATCACCGACAACACCGTCAGCCGCCAGCACGCCGAGCTTCTCCCCGATGACGGCAATTGGATCCTCAAGGATATGGGCAGCTCCAACGGCAGCTACGTCAACGGCATCCGTGTCAACAATCGCCTCCCTCTGAAACTCGGCGATCAGATTCGCGTCGGTCGGACCCTGATGGTCTTCGGCGCTCAGCCCGGCGTCACCCGCACCAGCGGGGGAAACGTCGCCCTCGCCGGCGTCGAGGCCGGCATGGACAGCTCCATCATGCACACCATCACCTCCGCCGACGACTCCATGGTCCTGGCCGTCCCCGAACCCGCCGCCGTCGCCATGTCCAATCTTAAAATCCTCTACCAACTCGGCGCGGTCCTCGGCAGCAGGTTCGGCGTCGATCAGGTCATGGAAGTCGTCATGGACCTGGTCTTCGAGCACGTCAAGGCCGATCGCGGCATCGTCTTCCTCATCGGCGAAAAGGGCGAGCTGATCCCCAAAGTCGTCCGCACCCGCGACAACCCACATCGCCCTAACCGCCCAGACAAAGATGAAAGAATCCCCGTCGAATCCGAGCACGATCCCAAACCCCAGCCCGAAAAAATCCACGCCTCCCGCACCATCATCAACCACGTCCTTTCCAGCGGCGAAGGCGTCCTTTCCAGCAACGCCATGTCCGACCGCCGCTTCAGCGCCGGCAAGAGCGTCCACAGCCTCGGCATCCGCAGCGCCCTTTGCGTCCCCATCAAAGCCGCCAAACTCTCCGGAAAAAATGAATTCGAGATCCTCGGCGTCATCTATGTCGACAGCTCCGTCAAGAATTACACTTACGCGCCCGACCAGTTGCGCCTGCTGACGGCCATCGGCCTCCAGGCCGGCCTCGCCGCCGCCAACGCCCGCCTCTATAACGCCGGACTTCAGGCCGAACGTCTCGCCGCCGTCGGTGAAACCACCGCCGCCCTCTCACACTCGATCAAGAACATTCTTCAGGCCCTTCGCGGCGGCGCCGACGTCGTCGAAATGGGCCTCCGCGCCGCCAACGTCCCCCAAGCCGCCAAAGGCTGGCGCATCGTCGATCGCAACCTCGAGAAAATCTACAACCTCACCTTGAATCTCCTGGCCTACAGCCGCGCGCGGGAACCCAAGCTCGAACAGATCAACCCCAAGGTCCTCATCGAGGAATGCCTGGAACTGATCGCCTCCGGGGCCAACGACAAAGGCGTCATGGCCGTCGCCGACGTCGAGCCGGATCACCCCGCCTTCCCCGCCGACCCCGACGGTCTCCACCAGGTCCTGATGAATCTCCTCATCAACGCCCTCGACGCCGTCGAACCCCAAAAAGGACTCATCCGCGTCGTCTGCCGTTACGACAGCGAAAACAAGCAGACCATCATCGAAGTCATCGACAACGGCGTCGGCATCCCGCCCAATCTGATGAGCCACATGTTCGAGTTGTTCCATTCCACCAAGGGCAATCGCGGCACCGGACTGGGCCTGGCCGTCGCCAAGAAAATCGTCGACGAGCACGACGGCTCCATCAGCGTCAAAAGCAAGCAGGGTGAAGGCTCGACTTTCACCGTCCGTCTGCCCGTGTACGCCGCCACCATGTCCGACCCCTCCCACACCCACGGCCCGGCCCGATAGGCCGGGAAATCCGAAATCCGAAATCCGAATGACGAATCAAATCCGAATGACCGAAATCCGAAACGGTATCTGCTTCGTCATTCGGATTTCGGGTTTGATTCGTCATTCGGATTTCGGATTTCGGATGTTTATCTTGCCATTTGACACCAATGTTAGTATTCGCTATACTCCCCCAAGATTCAACCATGCGTCTCTCCCCGCTCTTCTTTTCCACCGTCGCCCTCGCGCGCTGCTCCACCGCGCTGACCAACCCGTCGTTCCCGATCACGCACGCCGAGGCCCAGCAGGCCATCACGCAAATGCAGGCCGATCCGCATCCGCTTTCCAGGCCGCTCATCGTCATCGGCGGATTTCTCGACCCCGACGTTTCCCCCACCGTCTTCCGGTGTCTCTTCCGCAGCGTCACCAAAAATGCTCAAATAATCACGATCTCCGTGGGATTCTGCGGCAACTTCGCCGAATGCCGCCAGAAGGTCATCGCGGCTCTCGACGACGCCTGCCCGTCACGCGATCCTATCTGGACGACCCAGGTGGACGTGGTCGGGGCCTCCCTGGGCGGACTGGTCGCCCGCTATGCCGCGGCCCCTTCGCCCGACCCGGCCCATCCCCGACGACTGCGAATCGCCCGACTCTTTTCCATCAGCAGCCCCCACGCCGGCGCCCGCCTCGCCGATCGAATCTCCCTCACCGATTTCCACCGCGCTTTGCGGCCCGGCTCGGCATTCCTCGCCGCCCTCGCCGCCGAGGACGCCCAAGCCGGCTATGACTTATATCCCTACGTTCATCTCCAGGACCGCATCGTCGGCGCCCGCTACGCCGCGCCGCCGGGCAGGACCCCTTTCTGGCTGGCCGACCGCGGCCCCCTTCTCGCGCACAACGCCGCCATCATGGACGACCGGATTTTCGCCGACATCTCCCGCCGTCTGCGCAATCAGCCCGCATTTTCACGTTTTCCGGCAACCCCTTTGCCCAAAGCTGCAATTTAATCTTCCACTAATAAACCCGCGCCGTTAGCCTGAAAGCGGGAAATCCTCGAGCGCCAGCGGATTCACTTTATATTCATTCACACTCCGCCATTTGTCCATCCGATACCACATCCGTATTCGCCGCAGGATGTTCTTGAAGGAGACGCCATGCAGATTCCGAGCGTAACAAGCCAATTGCAGACAAAGCTCATTCAATCAACCGCGCCCCAGTCATCCAAGCCGGCGCCCAAGCCGCAGGTTGACGCCGACGGCGACCGCGACGGCGACACCGCCGCCACCGACGCCGCCAAGTCCGGCAAAGGCCAGGCCATCGACACCGCCGCCTGATGTGAAAAGGGGACATTCAAGATTTCAGTCGCCGTGCGTGCGAACACCGAAACCTTGAATGTCCCCTTTTAGCCTTTTTGCCCTCCCACTTTCTCAATTCGACTGATAGCTCGATATCCTGTCCGTGCGGCGGGCCAGCTCGCTGGTGTACCGGCGCCCGAGCCTATCCTTGTGTTCTTCAATCCAGTCGCTCAGCTTTGTCGTGCCTAGCGGAGGAGCATCCACGTACAGGCGTTCCTCCATCAGGCCCCGGATTTCCTCGCGCGTGATAATGACATCATGCACTAGCGAACCGAGCAGCCGACAACCCCAATAGCAAACCCTGGGGGGAAGTCCGACGATTGGCCTCCTCAGGCCCAGCGCTCGTCTGATGGTGTCGACCAACCCGCGATAGGTGAAAGTCTCCGGCCCAATCGCATTCAGCACCTCGCAACGGTCGCCCGTCGCCTGCTCAACGGCGGCCAGCGCAAGATCGTCCACGTAGATGGGTTGGAGCCGAAAATCGCCCGAGCCGAAAACCGCCATGACCGGAAGATGACGCAGCGCCCACGCGATGTTGTTGATCAGGATATCTTCCTTCCCGAAGAGGACCGTCGGCCGCACAATGCAGTACGAAACGCCCAGGGACTGGAGGTCTAATTCAACTTCGGCCTTGCCTCGAAAATAAGGAAGATCAGAGTTGATGTCCGGATGGGTGATGCTGATGTGCACAATCCGCCGGACGCCACCCTCCTTCGCGGCATGGAACAGGACCTTGCTGTTGCCCACCGCTTGCCGGTGCGAGAAAAGCCGATGATCAAATCTCACCCAGTACGTGTTAATGAGCGCATCGACTCCCCGAAGCGACTGCGTCAATTGGGAGGGCCGATCGAAGTTAAAGGGAACCGCCCGCACCCTCTGGCCAAACGGGTTGTCGCGCCGCGGGGAGTTCGTTAGCGTGACGACGCCATGGCCCGCCTCGAGCAGACGCTGGGCGATGTAGCGGCCTGAGAAACCAAACGCTCCCGTGATTGCGATCTTCATAGCGCAAGCGGATAATAAGGGGACATTCAAGATTTTAGTTGCGGCGGCTGCGGGTGCGAAAATCTTGTATGTCCCCTTTTCTCGCGAAACGGCTCCATCGCCCGCAGCCCCAGCAATTCCATCAGACGTGCATCGGCGTCGTATTTCGGCGAGGGCACGGCCGACGTGAGCATCTGCCCGTTGTCGCTGGAGAAAATCGAATTCGCGCCCGCCAGGAAGCACAGAGCCTGATCGCTCACCGAAAGTTTCGCCCGCCCCGCCGAAAGCCGCACGACGCTCGCCGGCATCAGCAGCCGCGCCAGCGCGATCATCCGGACCGTTTCCCAGATCGGCAAATCCGGCCGATCCCCCATCGGCGTCCCCGGCACCTTTGCCAGGACGTTAATCGGCACGGACTCAGGATGCGGCCGCATCGTCGCCAGCGTGTGCAGCATGGACAAACGGTCTTCCATCGTTTCGCCCATGCCGATGATCCCGCCGCAGCAAACCGTCACGCTCGTTTTGCGGATTTGTTCGATGGTATTGAGGCGGTCGCCGAATTTCCGCGTGGTGATGATCGTCTTGTAAAACCGCTCGGAGGTATCGACGTTGTGGTTGTACGCGTAAAGCCCGGCCTCCTCCAGCCGCCGCGCCTGGCCCTCATTGAGCATGCCCAGCGTGCAGCAGACTTCCAGGCCGAGGTCGCTCACGTCTCGCACCATTTCCAGGATTCGCTCGAACTGCTGGTTATCCTTGACTTCGCGCCAAGCCGCCCCGAGGCACACCCGGCTCGCCCCGCTCTGTTTGGCACGCCGGGCGATTTCTACAACCTCTTCCCGAGCCATCAGCGCCGTCGGCCTGACTTGCGTTTCATAGCGCGACGATTGCGAACAATACGCGCAATCTTCCG
>JBEKXM010000087.1:0-11227 GCA_049512115.1 Tepidisphaeraceae bacterium
CTCCCTTGCGGCTGTCGTTCACCGGCACGCTGAAGATCCTGCGATGCCGGATTCCTCAGTGTCCTAACCGCGTCCGGGCACAGGTTCGATGGTGGAACCGGTTGATCGCCGAGATTGCGGAGGAAAGAATCGAGCCCCGCAGGAATCGGATCAACCCACGGGTGATCAGGAAAAAGATGAGCAAATGGGCGAAGAAGCGCAGGAAAGATAGACATTACCCCCAATCTACCAAGAGCTTCCGCGACGCCATCGTAATGATCCGTTGAACGGCATTGCGTGTAGCCGCCGAGCTTGCTCGCCGTATTGATCCCAATCCCCTGCAAAAGCAAAAATATCCCCCAAATGACCCACCGCTGGAACACCGGCTCTGCACCCATCTTACCCGCCCATCGCCCCGCGATACCACTTCATCGTCGCATCCAGCCCCGCGTCAAAACCCACGATCGGCTCATATCCCAGAACCTCTTTCGCACGTCTCAGATCAGCCAACGAATGCTTCACGTCCCCGGCCCGCTCGGGCGTGCGTATCGGCTTCAGGTCGTCCCTCCCCAGCCATCGCGCCATCCGCCTGGCCAATTCGGCGATCGTGATGCGCGATCCGCACGCGATGTTGATCGCCGCGCCTCCCAACGGCCGCTGGTGCCGGGCCGCCAGAAGATTCGCGTGAACCACGTTGTCCACGTACGTGAAATCCCGCGATTGTTCACCGTCCCCATAAATCGTTGGCGGCTTCCCCGCCAGCATCGCCTTGGCGAACGCCGCCATCACCGCCGCGTATGCGTTGTTCGCCGACTGCCTGGGCCCAAAGACGTTGAAATACCGCAAACTCACGGTATCCAGCCCCATCCCCGCGCTGTATGCCGCCGCCATCGCCTCGCCCGCCACCTTCGTCGCCGCATACGGGCTTCGCGGGGCGGCCGTCATCGTTTCAACCTTCGGCAACTCCGGCGCATCGCCATACGCACTGCTGCTCGCCGCGAAGATCACGCGCCCAACCCCGCATTCCCTCGCCGCCTCCAGCACGTTCAGCGTGCCGCCCGAATTCACCTCCTGAAATCGCCTCGGCTCCGCCAAACTCCGCGGCACCGATCCCAACGCCGCCTGATGAAACACCACCCCGCGCCCTTGCGTGCATTTCTTCAGCAACTCCTGATCCAGAATCGATCCCAGCACGAATTCAACGCCTTTCGGCAACACTTTCGGATCGCCCCCGCCCGAAAGATCGTCCAGCACCGTCACCTTCGCGCCCAACTCATGCAGCGCCATCGCCAGATGCGAGCCGATGAACCCCGCCCCGCCCGTCACCAGCGCCGCCCGCCCCTCGAATGCCGAACCGTGCAACCGCCGCCAATCGGTTATCTGTCCCATATCCGCAATGTTATACTCGCCAATCGAGCATTTAATGAACGAGCGCGACCAAGCTCCATCAACTCATCGTCGTATCTATCCCGGGCTGGCCGTGGCCGCCGGCCTCGTCATGATCCTCCGGCTCGCCCTTTCCGTCAGAGTTTTCAGCCCCGCAACCGACGAACCTTCCCACATCGGCGCGGCTGTTTCCATGATCGAAGCCCACAAGCTCATCGCACCCGGCGGCCATCCGCCGCTCGCCAGGCTCCTTGCCGCCATCCCGCTGTGGCTCAACGGCGCGCGCCTCCCCCAATCCCGCGGACAAACCACCATCGGAACCGAGGACCTCGGATACTCCCTCGGTACTGAGGTCCTTTACCACAGCCTCGAACCGACCGGCACTCTGCTCACCCACGCCCGGCTCGTGATGCTCCTTTTCCCGGCGATTTCGCTGTTTTACCTGTATCGCCTGGCCCGCTGGCTCGCCGGTGCGCCGGTCGCCGCCGCCGCCGCCGCCTTTTTCAGCTTCGATCCCACCCTCCTCGGCCACGGGTTCTGGATCGGAAACGACGCTGCCGCCTGCGCCGGTTATCTCGCCGCAACTTATTACGCATTCCTATGGCTCGACAAACCCTCCTGGCCACGGGCCGCCCTCGCCGCCGCCGCCTGCGGGTTGGCCATCTCCACCAAATTCTCCTGTCTGGTTGTCATCCCCGCCATCGCACTGGTTGCCCTTACCAGAACTTCCCCCTGGCGCACCCTCATCATGCAATTGCCCCTGATGGCGCTGATCGCTTTCACAACGCTGTGGGCCACCTATTTCTTCAACGTCGGCCCCCTCAGCGATCAGGCCGGCCTCAATCCTCCCGCCCAACACGATGCCCCCGCCGACCCTCAAGCCCAATCCATGCGCCAAAAATGGCAGCGCCTTCCCCGCTGGGTTCGCCAAACGCCCATCCCCATGCCCAGCTTTTTCCTCGCCCTCGCCCGCCAGTCCGTTCATAACCGCTTCGGGCATCTCGCCTATCTCAACGGCCACGTCGGTTCCCAGGGATGGTGGTACTATTTCCCCGAAGTTCTTGCCCTCAAAAGCCCCATCGGATTTCTGGCCGCCTTCCTCATCGCTCTGGGCCTCTTTCTCATCCGCCGGCAATGGCGCGATTGGCGGATGCGCTACGTCCTTTTTCCTCCCGCCGTTTTCCTCGCCGCCGCCATGACCAGCAATATCGACATCGGTATCCGTTACGTCCTCCCGGCCATTCCCTTCCTCTATCTCTTCGCCGCGATCCAATTGGCGCGGCCCGGCTGGGCCTGGATTCTCGCCTGTCTTATGCTTTGCTCCGCCATCGAAACCGCCGCGGTTCATCCCGACTATCTCGGCTATTTCAATCTAGCCGCCGGCGGCCCGTCGCGCGGAGACCGATTCGCCCTGGACAGCAACCTCGATTGGAACCAGGATCTCTACCGCCTCGCCGATTGGATCCACGCCAACGTCCCCGGCCGGCCCTGCGCCTTCCGCCTCACCGGCCAACGCAATGCGCCGCTGCTGGGCCAATTGCGATTGAACCCCGACTCCCTCGTCGCTTCTCCGCATGGCAGGATTCTTTTTATCAGCAAAAATGTCCGTCTCATGGACCGCCGCCTGCCGTGGCTGTCTCACTATCACCCAATCGCTTATGTCGGCGACTCAATTGACGTATATGACCTGACCGCTCCGCCATACCCGGACGAGCCCGACGACTCGCCCCCCGCCCAATGATCGACCCGACTTTCCATCTTCCGCGGGCCATTCTGTTCGACATGGACGGTACGCTCACCGAACCCATGCTCGATTTCCCCCGCATCCGGGCCGACATGGGCATTGCCGAAGGTCCCATCCTCGAATCCCTTGCCCAAATGGACGAACCCCGGCGCCGCCACGCCGAAGCCATCCTTCTTCAACACGAGGAGATCGCCGCCCGCCGGTCACGGCTCAACGCCGGCTGCCGGGAATTGCTGGACTGGCTCGCGGCCGAGACAATCCCCAGCGCCGTCATCACGCGCAACAGCCGCCTCAGCGCCGACACCGTCATGCGACAACACAATCTCAGCATCGACGTTCTGATCACCCGCGAGGACGGACCCTTCAAGCCCAGTCCCATCCCGCTACAATGGGCCTGCCGTCGCCTGCGGACGAGCCTTGACGAGGTGTGGATGGTGGGCGATGGACAATACGATATTGAAGCCGCCCGCGCGGCCCAGGTCCGCTCGGTCTGGATCAGCCACGGCAACCCGCGCCCCTTCGTCGCCGAACCCTGGCTCACCGTCACCGATCTGCCCGAATTGACCGCGATTCTGAAGCAAGGACGCAAACCATGATTCAAGAAAAGGAATTTTTGCCACAGATGAAAATCAGATGGACACAGATGAACTGCATAAGAGAAGAGCTCACGCAGAGGCACGGAAGGCTTCGCCTCCGTGGCAAAGGCGCAAAGAAAAACCTCTGCGCCTTAGCGCCTCTGCGTGAGATCCTTCTTTCCTTTTATCTGTGTCCATCTGATTTATATCTGTGGCCAATATTCTTTTTGTTTTTATTTTTGCCACTGGGCTGCGCCGCATCCGTGGCCTCGGGCCCATCCACTCAATCCGCGGACCTATCCCCCAACTCCAGCGTCGATCAAATCCTCGACGCACTCGACGCCCGTGGCGAAAACCTCCAGGATTTCTCCGCCAAGGTCATCCTCACCGATACCGATGACAGCTCCGGCGACTCCACCGTCAACACCGGCTCCGTCGTCCTCCAACGCAAAGGCCCCGACGACGCCCGAATCCGCGTCGCGTTCACCAAAAAACAGCTTGGCGCCAAAATCTTCCCCGCCGACCACCAATATACTCTCGACAACGGCATCCTCGACGACCGCGACTACCTGATTAAACACGAGAACCGCACCCAGGTCCTCAAGCCTGGCCAAAAGCTTGATCTATTCAAACTCGGCGAAGGCCCGTTCCCGTTGCCGCTCGGGCAAAAGAAGGAAGATGTCCTGAAACTATTCGACGTGGCCAAAATCGATCCCGCCAAAGACGATCCACCCGGCACAGTTCACGTCCGCCTTACTCCCAAGGCCGGCACCCAATTCGCCAGCCGATTCAAGACGATCGACGTCTGGGTGGACACCGCCACCGCCATGCCCCGGCGGATTCAGACCGATGACATCAATCAAACCACAACCCGCACGACCGATCTCTCCGACGTGAAAATCAATGCCGGAGCGGCCGACAAGGATTTCGCCCAACCTCCCGTCCCGCCGGATTGGGACGTCGTCGAGGGGCCGTACGCACAATGACCGGAGACGCCGTGACCCAATCGACCGCTCTATCCTCCTCCAATCAATACTACTCCCACAGCGGCCAGGTCCCCCCGGCAGGTTTGTTTGCCGGCGTCCTTGTCGGCGCCCTCGCGGCGATCGTCGGCGGCGTGGCTTACGGCTACGCCGATCATTACCTCCGATTCATCTACCTGCACGTCGTCATGACTTTCGCTTTCGGCGCACTGTTGGGCTGGGCGCCCGCCCGCGCCATGCTCTCGGCCAACGTCCGCAATACCGCCGCGGTTGTCCTCTTCTGCTTTTTCACCGCCTTGGCCGGATATTACGTTGCCTGGATCGCCTGGCTCTGCGCGCTCTATCAGGATCTGAACGTCCCGATCTCCGTGACCCGCCTGCTTGCCTCGCCGCATTGGATGTATCGGATCGTTCTCCACCTCAACGAGTTCGGCGTGTGGGGCATGGAACGCGGCTCGCCCGTCAAGGGCGATCTTCTCTGGTCAGTCTGGCTCATCGAGGCCGTCATCATCTTCACCACCGCGGCCGCCGTATCTCGAAAAATCGCCCGCAAGCGTCCCTTCTGCGAAAGCTGCCGCCGATGGGCCGCCGGACCACTTACCCTCGCCTCCACCTCCGTCCTCGATCCCGCGGATCTGAAGCAGCGCCTCGAATCCCGACAGTACGATTTCGTCCCCCAACTCCCCCGTTTCGGCGGCATCGCCGGGGAATATCTCGCCTGGGAATACTTTCAATGCCCCGCCTGCAAGGAATTCAACGCCTTGAGCGTCAGCCGGATCATCGTGGCTCGCGACAAGCGCGGCCGAACTACCAAAACCCGCCGCACTATCATCGAAAAGCTGCTCCTGGCTTCCTCGGACATCGCTCGCCTCCAGGCCAAGCCCGCCGCCCCCGCGCCTCCGCCCGCGGCCATCCCGTCGCCAGCCGCCGCGCCGACGCCCCCAGCGCCGCCCATCCCAGCGCCGCCCATCCCAGCGCCACCGCAAATTGAACCCTTGCCCCATCGCCCCAACGATCGGCTCCTCGATCTGTAACCAAAGCCGCGGGAGATTTCTCCCGCGGGCCTTTCACCGAATTACAAACGGGTCCCGGTCCGCCGCGCTGATCCGAATCGGTGGCATCCCCGGCGTCTCCGCCAGCCGTTTCCCCAGCCGCTTCAGCACCGCTCGTTCGCTGTTGGAGTGCAGCGTGCAAACGACCGTCATCCCCGCTGCGGCCGCCTTGGCCGCATCGTGATGCCGCACCTCGCCCGTCAAATAAACCTCCGCCCCCGCCTCGATCGCATCGTCCAGCATATTCCCGCACGACCCCGCGCAAACCGCCGCCCGCGCAACCGTTCCCTCCACGGGGCCGGCGATGAGCAGATGTTCGATTTCCAATCCCCGCTTGATCCGATCGAACAACTCGCCGCGAGCGGTGGGGGGGATGAAGCCGATTCGGCCTTGCCCACGGTCTGGCGGCACGGGAGCCAGAACGTTCAAATCAAAAGCCGGCTCCTCGTATGGATGATTGGCCCGAAGCGCCCGGATGATCGCCTCGGCGCTTCCGATGGGGACCACCGTTTCCAGCCGGATTTCGTCCACTCTTTCCAACCGCCCGGTTTGTCCCACGGCCGGCCGAGCGCCCTCGCCCCCGAAAAAAGTCCCCGTTCCGGGCACCCTGAAACTGCACGATGAATAATTCCCAATCCGTCCCGCCCCCGCCTCGAACATCGCCCGGCCCACCTTGTCCACCGCCTCGATCGGCACGAACGTCACCAGCTTGTATTCCCTCCCCTTCGCCTCCCCCAACTTCAGCGCCCGCCGATCCACCATCCCCACCACATCCGCCAGCATGTCGTTCGTGCCCCCCTCGGCCACGTCCAGCGCCGTATGCGGTGAATAAATCGCCACGCCTCGGCGAACGGCATCGAACACCGCATTCCCCGCCACCACGCGCTTCAGCGGCTGAAAGATCGGCGGATGATACGCGATCACCAGATCGCACTGATTCCCCCTGGCCTCCTCCGCAACCATCGGCGAATAATCAATCGTCAGCAGAATCCGCGAAACGTCCTGATTCGGATCGCCGGCCAACAAGCCGACATTATCCCACGCCTCCGCCAAAGACGGCGGGGCGATTTGTTCCATCGCCGCGATGATGGTTGAAAGTTGCATCGTCCGGGAATGATACCGCCCAAACCGCTCAGCCAAAAATTGGAAGACGCTTGTGCCAGGCGTATACTGCTCCCAACGCAACAATCACGCGGGAGGATCGATGCGGGCAAATGTGTGCACGTGGGCGGTGATGCTGTTGGCGTTGACCGCGGTGCTGAGAGCGCAACCGAATGCCTCGACGGCGCCGGCCACCGCGCCTTCGGACGATATCGCGGCGCTGATTCAGCAAATGGGTTCCGACAGTTACGAGACGCGCCAACACGCGCAGGACGAATTGATCAAGCTAGGTTTGGCGGCCAAGCCGGCACTGGAGCAGGCGGCTCGCAGCGACAACAGCCCGGAAGTTCGCAGTCGGGCCGCCCATGCCCTGCGGCAGATCAACGACAATCAGCCTGATTCGCCGACCTATGTCACCATCCACGTCGCCGATGCCAATCCCAACGCCGTTCTCCGCGAATTCATTCAGCAGTCGAGAATCCCGATCCAGGCCTGGCCGCCGCAGATGTGGAGCGCGCAATGGGCAAGGGCGCCGAGGATCACGTTGGACGTGGATCACGAGGCATTTTGGCCGGCCATGCTGCAATTCTGCAAAGCCGCCAACGCGCGACCGTGGTACATGAACCAGCCAAACCAAATCACGATCATGCAGGGCAGCGACAGAAGCACGGATGGGGTGTTGTTTCATCAAGGCCAGTTTTCCTTCGTTGCCGCAAGCATCCAGCATGAGCGCACCATCTATTTGAGCGACAACTCCTCGAATAACAGCGACGCGATTTCGCTGACGATCCTGATCGATCCCAGGGCGCGGCTCGAACGATACTGGGAGCCGCGGCTGACGCAGGCCATTGATGAAAACAACGTGTCGCTTTTGCCGGGGACGCAAGCCATCCAGCCTCAGGGCCAAATGCCGCCGTTTTGCAATTGGATGATCCAGACGACGGTTCGTCTTGAATACCCCCAAAACGTCGGCCACAAGCTGGTCCACTGCAAAGGCGTCTTGCCTGTATGCCTGGTCACGCAGACCAAAACGCTTCGCATCCCGGATTTGGCCAAGGCCATCGGCGCCGACGTGACGGAAGCCGGCAAGACCGTGCACGTCAACAGCTTCAATTTCGCCAACGGCAACGGCCAATTGCACGCCACGATTACTCAACCAGCCGACCGAAGAGGGCAAGGCTTTCCCCAGTTGTGGGCAGACCTTCGGCGCGTAAGAATCCTGGATGCCGATGGAAACGAGATTCAAAGCAACAGCGGCGGCGGTGGGGCGGAGACCCGCATTGAATGGACGTGGAATTTGAATTGTCAGACCGGCCCGCCGCCCAAGCCGCCGTTCTCGTTGGTTTGGGACATCGTCACCGAGACGCGCAACCAGGACATTGGCTTTGAGTTTGCCAACCTCCCCTTGCCGCCCAGATAACCGCGACACAACCGATGACCGACGCTGTGCCGGTTCTGAAGTCTTCACAACGGCAGTATGCGAATGCGCGACTGATTCTCGCTAACAACAACCAAGGCACCTTGTTCGAGGTCTGCTTCCGTTTGGCGGATTGCCGCGACTATTGCCTCTCCGGCGGCCGCGGGAAGCACGTCTCGATCGCGGAGCTGAATGATGCTCGGGCCGGCGTGATGGGTTAGCGCCAGAGTAGTGCCGGAATCCAAATCATGGGTGAAGACCACATGGCTATGCCCAATTGCCCAATTCATGATTGTTCTGTCCGACGCGGAAGGATCGCCCACCGCCGACCAGTGCACAACCTCCCAACCGTGGCCCTGCAAATAACCGACCCAGTCGGGAGACAGGTTCATGTCGACCAGAATCTTAACGCTCATTTGGTCGTCAGTGGGGCCTCGCGTTCATCCACGCGCCAGGCCGCATAGGAAAGTGCTTCATCAATGTCCGCCGGTTCGAGGTACGGATAAGCCCTAAGAACCTCCTCTTTAGAATGGCCGGCAG
This sequence comes from Tepidisphaeraceae bacterium, assembly GCA_049512115.1. Lineage (GTDB taxonomy): Bacteria > Planctomycetota > Phycisphaerae > Tepidisphaerales > Tepidisphaeraceae > PALSA-1353. Next base: position 8,778 of record JBEKXM010000087.1, read on the forward strand.
CCAGCAGTCCCAGGATCATGCCAACGGTCACGCGTAATCCGCGAATGCAGGCCTTTCCCCCCATGACCCCCGGATCGAACGTGATGCGTGTCAATTGCTTCATATTACCAGCCGTAAACTCTCACGAACATTATACACTCAGAAGCTCGCCCCACGCCATTGGACCTGGGCCGCCGCGAACATCGCCTTCGCTTTTACCAGCGTCTCCTCATATTCCTCGCCCGGATCGGAATCCGCCACGATCCCGCCGCCCACGGGAACGTATATCCGGCCTTCCTTGGCGATCATCGTGCGGATGGCCACGTTGAACTGCACGTTCCCCGCCGCGTCGAGATATCCGATCGCCCCGCAATACGGCCCCCGGCGCACCGGCTCCAGTTCGTCGACGATTTCCATGGCCCGGATTTTCGGCGCGCCCGTGACGCTTCCCCCCGGAAACGTCGCCCGCAACAGGTCCACGAATGTCACGTCCTCCCGCAAGATACCCCGAATCGTCGCCACGCCGTGGTACACCGTCGGATGCGCCTCGATCGCCCGCCGCTCGGCCACCTCGACGCTCCCCACCCGGCAAACCCGGCCCAGATCGTTCCGCTCCAAGTCCACGATCATGTTCAACTCCGCCTGGTCCTTGATCGAATCGCGCAATGCCAACTCCATCCCGGCCGCCCGCGGCCGAGTCCCCTTGATCGGCCGGGTGACGATCCGCCGATCCGGCGTCACCCGCAAAAACAGTTCCGGCGAATTGGAAATGATCGCGAAATCGTCGTAACCCAGATACGCCCCATACGCCGCCGGCGACTGCCGCACCAGACGCTGATAAATCTGCGCCGGATGCGATTTCAGCCCCGCCGTGAACCGCTGCGACAAATTCACCTGAAACACGTCCCCGGCCCCGATGTATTCAATCGCCCTCCGCACCGCCGATTCATACTGGCTCCGCGAAAAATCCGAGACCGCCGGCTCTTCGCTCTTCCCGTAATCCAAATCTTTCCCGCCCGGCCGGTTTCCGGCGGGGCGGCAATAGGTAAAAACGAACAACGGCAAATTCAGATCATCCCTCGCCCTCGCCGGCAACTTTTCAAACAATCGCCCCAAATCGTAGCCCAGATATCCGATCCACCGTCCCTCCCCCGGCCAGAACGTCCGCGACATCCACTGCAACGCTTCCAACGGATCGTCCCATTGGCGGATCGTGCTGTTTCCGACGCGGGCAACGGTTTGCAGTGTCTTCGATTCGCAACGGATCGTGCAAACCGGCGTCAAAAAGCCGGTGATCCAAGCGTCGTTGGAATCCGGCGTCGAGCTAAGATTGATACGAGGCATGGGCAGGGGGCGAATCGTACTATGGACAAGCCGAAAAATCCGAAACCCGAAATCCGAATGACGAATCAAATCCGAATGACAAATGACGAGTGACAAATGACCAATAACCCCCTCACCTTTTTTCGCCCCCCTCACCCGGCTATAGTTCCCCAGTGCCTCCAACCCCTGCCGATTCCCTCCTCGACGGCCTCACCGAGCCTCAGCTCCGCGCCGTCACCCACGTCGATGGCCCATTGCTGATCGTCGCCGCCGCCGGCAGTGGAAAAACCCGCGTCATCACCCGCCGCGTCGGCTATCTCATGAGCCTCGGCATCGACCCGCGATCCATCCTCGCCATCACCTTCACCAACAAGGCCGCCGGCGAGATGAAGCAGCGGATTGCCGACGCCTCGCCCAAACCCATCCGCGATTGGGGCCGGCTCGATCAGCCCTGGCCCATCATCTGCACCTTCCATTCACTGTGCCTGCGGATTCTCAAGCATTACGCCCCAACCATCGGCCTTGCCCCCAACTTCAGCGTTTACGATGCCTCGGATCAATTGAAGGTCGTCAAGGAGGCGATCAAAGCGCTGGATGTCCCCTTGGGCAACGCCACGCCGGGCATGATCCACGGAACCATCAGCAACGCCAAGAACCGTCTCATCGACGCCGACCAATATGCCCAATCCGCCTTCGACCGCTACACGCAACTCGTTGCCCAGGTCTTTCGGAAATATCAGCAGCTTCTCTCGACCGCCAATGCCCTCGACTTCGACGACCTGCTCCTCCGCACTGCACGGGCCATGCAGCAGCATCCGGCGATCCTGGCCGAGCTTCAGGATCGTTTCAAATACATCCTCATCGACGAATACCAGGATACCAACCATGCCCAATACGTCCTGGTTCACGCCCTGGCGATGAAGCATCGCAACATCTGCGTTGTCGGCGATCCCGACCAATCCATTTACGCCTGGCGCGGCGCCGACATCGCCAACATTCTCGATTTCGAAAAGGACTATCGCGACGCCACCGTCATCCGCCTGGAACAGAATTACCGCTCGACCAAGGCGATCCTGGCCATCGCCGATCATCTGATCGCCCACAACCACCGCCGCAAGGAAAAGCGTCTTTGGACCGAAAACGACGCC